>JBDSJK010000040.1:0-4983 GCA_039917535.1 Burkholderiales bacterium | reverse complement strand
TGATCGGCAACCCGATCGGCAGATGCCGGAGCGCCGAACATATCGTTCCAGCCGACCGCTTCGCGCGCGAGATCGTTGCTTTTTGACGGTCATTGCGGTGCGCTTGCGGCGGCTGAACTTAACCGTTAGCTGGCAGCAATTCAGCACCAGCGTTAATGCCGCAAAACGCCTATAGAGTGAATTGACGTAGCAACGATTATGAGTGTACTAATGGGTAAAGGGTTTGCCCATCCGCGCTATCAGCCGATATACCTCATCAGGAAGCGCAATCGCCAACGTGGACAAACCATATTCCAGTGAGTATACGCTAACCACCGTGTTCGTTGTTCCTCGTGCGATGCTTCGAGAGGTCTCTATGGATACCGATTCCTTCCTCCAAGGGCCATCTGACCAAGACAGTAAGCGCATACGTGCCAACTTTGACGCGCAAACTGAAGCGGCGCAAATCCAACTTATATATACCCTTGGACGCCAGCACAAACCCGCCCATTTTGATCTCCTCATTCAGCTCTTGGAACATGCGCAGGGCGAAGTACGATGCGCAATTATCGATGCACTCACCCACGATCCTGAACGCGCACTCCCGATTTTAGTTACTGAACTTCAACACCCCGATCTGGTGGTGCGGTGGGTTGCGAGTGGTCTTTTGTCGAATCTGCACGATATACGGACAGTGCCCGCATTACTCGGGTGTTTGACTTCTGATCCAGACAGTGATGTCCGTATCAATGCTGCCCTGGCACTTGGGCACATTGGTGATGTACGCGCGCTCCCGGCGCTCGAACAGGTGACACGTCACGATCACAGTGTTGGAAGGCATGGCCATGCGGTGCATACAATCGCAGCAGCAGCCATAACCGAAATACTCCAGACCCAAACGCGTAGGATCTCAGAATAAATCCCGTCATCAAGCTGCCAGCTAACACGGCGTTGCAGCAGACCGCTTCGCGCGCGAGATCGTGGCTTTTTTGGCGTGATCCCGTGCGGTGCGCTCGCGGCAGCTGAACGCCAACCCGTTGGGCCATCACGCATCATACTCGGCGACATTTGGAACGCATATTGGTAGCATTCCTGTAGCCATTTCGAGGAACTGGAGCAGGAGCACACGCAGCTTAAGGAGGAGTAGCTATGTCGAGCGATACCTTAATCACGAAGGTACGTGGCGGAATGCGGATTATCTCAGCCGACGGTGTGTCTGTCGGCACCGTCTGGCGGGTTCACTTCCGGGACACGGAAACCTGTATCGAGGTACGCCCACAGAGCCTCTCGAATGCACTTCTTAACGCATTTACGCTCCGACAAGAGCAAACCAACTCAAGCCATCTCTTTGTCCCTGGGCGTACGATCACCCAAATAGCTGGTAAGCGTGTGCATGTGCAGCTCGATGCCGAAGCGGTGAGCGCGTGTGTGACCCGCCCGCCTTGGATTGAACATGAGGAAATGCCACCCACGGGCTTCAATACTGGACGCCCGCTGGACTAGTCTTTGATAGGAACTCCAAAATTCCCGCCAATAGCTGACGTTCTAATAACCGTTCTGCTTGCTCCGGATTGGGCATCGTGGGAGAAAGCGCAGGTTGAATGCAATACGACATTCCGCAGGAAGAGGTAATGCATATGACAGCGGTCGCAATCCAACGACAACAGGATAGCGCATAGGAAAGCCCTGCGGCCCAACCCGGCATTGCAGCAGACCGCTTCGCGCGCGAGATCGTTCGCCTTTTGACAGCCTGTTTCAGCGCGCTCGCGGCAGCTGAATGCCAAACCGTTAGCCAGCAATTCATCAAAACTCGTATCTAGACGTCGTCCCATTGTGGTATTATGCCAACTGCTGTGATACAATATTTGGACTTTCTCATCCACCTCATTGGACTACGAGAAGGGGCGGAAGAAATCGATGGATAAGTACACCGAGAACGAATATTTATACATTAAAAACATTCATCAGCGATTTCTCGCACTACGCACATTTCTCGCCAGCGTTAATCTCTCACCTAATGCTAGCATTGATGATTATTTTGCATATGTATCAAAGCTGCGCGCCATACAAGGGAATACGAGTAATGAGCTAAGTTTCATCGCTTGCCTTATGGCGAAACACTATCTAGGCGTGCGATTTGACATTGGCGATCTTGATGTCGCGCTTAAGCCACAAGGCGCACCGGGTCTTGATATCGACCTCATCACCAGCGATTCGAAGCGAATTATCGGCGAAATCAAAACAACAGTACCATATTCTGGTGCAAGAAATGATCTTGGCGCTCAACAGAGAACAACATTCAAGCATGATTTCGATAAACTCAACGAAGCGAAGGCGGATTATAAATTCTTTTTTCTCACAGATCAGAAAACCTACGATGTAGTGATGAATCGTTATGTCTCATTCATACCAGACGTTGAGATCGTGTTGCTTTCATCAAAGCAGATATGAATTCTTTCAGGCAACAGTAGCACAACATAAAGTATCTATATTAAGGCAGAGAGCAAAATCGCTGGCTAACACGCCCATGCAGCCGACCGCTTCGCGCGCGAGATCGTTGGCATTTTGGCAGTTGTCGCGGTGCGCTTGCGGCGGCTGATGGGCAATCCGTTCGGCGGCTGGGGAGCGTGGTCGGCACGCCTTTTGTGGCAATCAGCGGCGATCCCGAAGGCCCGTTGTGCAGAAAGCTCGTGGTGCGGGAAGCGCGTTATGCAGGTGTGGTACGAACGCTCGTGGTGCTGGGTGCGCGTTATGCAGGCGTGGTACAAAGGCGCGTGGTGCTGAACGCGCGTTATGCCGTGCGTGATCGTGTGCGGCAGGTGGTTCAAATCGGCGCGCGTTGTGTAGGGCGTGATTCCGTGCGGCGGGTGGTTCCCACCAAACGCCCGTCGTGCCGCGTGGTTCCGTGCCGGGGTGGTCGGCTTCTGCTGGCGGCACCCGAACGTCTGCGGCCAGCCCGCCGAACATCGCGTTCCAGCCGACCGCTTCGCGCGCGAGATCGTGCGGTTTTTGACACGTTCATTGCGGTGCGCTCGCGGCCAGCTGAACTCAACCGTTGGGCGGCGGGCCATCAACACCAAGCTCTTTTCGCGCTCCTTTCTCTCCTCATGCACTTGATGCTTCATCAATCACAACCACTTCCCCACACTGGCCAGAGATGCGCTATAATGAGATTCGCAACACTTTTTGAGAGCAAGAAAGCGGGGCATACCCTGTGACAACTGAGACGATAACCATTCGTGTTGATGTACGGGCCGCGCAAGCCTTCAATACAGCGTCGGATGCGGAGCGGCGAACGCTGGAGGCGCTCGTGAGTCTGCGCTTACTCGAGGCCGCGCAGACGACGGAATCGCTCGAACACCTCATGCGCCGCATGAGCGCGAATGCACAACAACGCGGTCTCACCCCCGATATCTTACAGGACATTTTGAATGAGTCGGAATGAGCGATTCGTCTTTGATACGAATGTGTTGGTCAGCGGCGTACTCTTCGCCGAGTCGAAACCGGCACAGGCATTCTTTCTGGCGCTTCGAACAGGCGTTCTTCTGACGTCACTCGCCGCACTTTATGAACTGAGCATCGTGTTGCGCCGCCAAAAATTCGACAAATATCTCGCGATCGAAGAGCGTGAGCAGTTCCTCGACCAATACACGCGCTCAACGACGACGATTGAAATCATCGAAACGATTCAGCTCTGCCGTGACCCCAAAGACAATACATTCCTCGAAATTGCGGTCAATGGCGGCGCCACCTACCTTATCACCGGCGATCCTGATCTCCTCGTACTCCATCCCTTTCGGAAGATTCCTATCATTTCGCCCGATACTTTTTTGCAAACACGCGCGTAAACGTCGTTCAACGAGTCCACAGGTGCGGCATACGAGTCGTCTGTGCAAGCCCGCCCGTCCAACACGCCCATGCAGCAGACCGCTGCGCGCGCGAGATCATAGGCATTTTGGCAGTTGTTGCGGTGCGCTTGCGGCAGCTAATGGGCAGCACCGTTAGGCCGCTTTGTTCGCTGTGGTTCCATTTGAAGGTGCGTTCGCCTCGTGGTACACTCACTGATATGTTGCTATCCCGATTTTGTTTCGCACGTCGGATGAGGAGCGAGGAGTACGTGAATGTTCCTGTATCTCATTCGCCACGCTGAATGCCTTGAGCAATCTGGCCCGCAGGGCGCGACCGATCCCGACTCACCGCTTTCTCCCATCGGGGTCGAGCAAGTCCAGCAGACGGCTGCTTTTCTGGCCACTCAACCGATCACACAGCTTCTCAGCAGTCCATTGCTTCGGGCGCTTCAAACCGCGACGATGCTAGCCGATTCGCTCGGTATTGCGTCGGTGCGGGTCTGGCCGGAACTCCGCGAGATGTGGGATATCATCTACGACGGACGCGGACGCGATGAGTTGCAGAAGCGCTTTCCCACGGCGATCTTCGATGCGACATTTGACGCAACACGCTTTCGCTACGGGGGCGACGGCCACGAAACGATGCAGGAGCGCGCGCAGCACGTGCTCCATCGGGTCATGTCAGACTGTCCATCGACGAGCCATATCGCGATGGTGAGCCACGGATTTGCGATCAACTACCTCATTCATCGGCTCCTCGAGATCGCACCACCACGACTGCATTGGTTTGATCATCATAACTGTGGCATCTCCATCTTCCATATTCGGCCATCAGAGGAGCAAGCACACTATCCGGGATATCCTACCACGACGGTCGATATTCTCACGCTCAATGCTACGGCCCACCTCCGCAAAGTCAAACCATGACTGTACCAAGCAGCCTAACAAGCCCATGCAACCGACCGCTTCGCGCGCGAGATCATAGCTATTTTGACACTTCTTGCGGTGCGCTCGCGGCGGCTGATGGGCAGGCCGTTCGGCGGCTAGTCAGCGTGATCGGCAATCCCGTTTTTCGTGCCGTGCTCGTCGCTCGTCGTGAACGCCTGTTGTGCCGATGCCCGTTGTGCGGGAAGCTCGTTATGCACGCGTGGTACGA
>JBDSJK010000039.1:0-7077 GCA_039917535.1 Burkholderiales bacterium | reverse complement strand
CACACCCGCAGCCAGCGCGCACGCAACGATGCCTCCGGTACTGGTACCGACCACCAGATCAAACGCTTTGCCGATGTCGATGACATCGGACCGTTTGAGGTTGCTGGTAACGCGCGTGGCAAACGTGTCCAGAAAGGCCGCTTGGTAGACCCCGCGCATACCGCCGCCGTCCAGACATAGCACGCGAAAAGGTACCGGAGTCTTGTTCTCCGTCATTCAGCGCGTCAACCGATGGCCAGCTTGACCGGTTTGCCGACGCGACTGAGCATCGCTACCAGTGTGTCAATGGTGAACTTGGCTGTCTTCTTGTTCACCACGTCAGACACGCGTGGGCGTGAGACCATCAATATCTCGGCGGCCTCGGCCTGCTTCAAATGATGCTCGGCAATCCAGGTGGACAACTCTTCCATCAGCTGCTGCTTCAGCAGCTGAGTGTCGTTGATCTGCTTACGAGAGGCTGCTTGCAAACGTTTGGCTTCAGCGGGCGCGAAACCAAGTTCCAAGAAGAGATTCGCGCCTGGCTTCGTTACGTGGCGGATTTCGGTGTCGATCTTCATTTCTGTACCTTTCTCGCGTTGACCACGGCGCGGTAGCGCGCCTCGGCAATGCCCTTGTCCTGCTTACTGGTCGCCTGCGTCTTCTTTTGGAAGCAGTGCAAGACATACACGGCTTCCTCAAACTTGGCGATGTACATCACCCGATAGATGCCGCTGGTTTCCCGAATGCGGATTTCCTTGGTGCCGGCCCCGACATCATCGTATGGCTTCCAGTCGTCCGGGTCCAAGCCAACTTGCACTTTGCCCAACTGAAAACCGGCATAGCGGCGTGGTTCGTCCGGGAATGCCAACAAGTCGTCATAGGCGGAACCTACCCAGCGAATCTCTTTTTCGTCACTCATCACTCCACCGTGTATAAAATTTTATACCCATCAAGGACGCAAGTCAAGCTCTTCAAGGGGTGCGTGCGTTGAGCCGGTGCCACCGCCCCGTGTGAATCAATTGCGCAGTCGGTCGGGCACCGTCATGGTCCAGCGCAGTGTCGCGTGGCCTCCTGAAAACTACGCTCGCATACGACTGGCTATGCCCCAGTATGCGGTCCGATTTCGTGGGGCAAATTTGGGGCAATTTGAGCGCCAAACCATGCCTATCCATGCCCATCCGAGGCTTTGGAATGGTCGGGCGTAGTTGCGATACACCATTGTTTATAAAATAGAAAGCTTCTATTCTGGACAACTGGAGATCGGTGCCCCAACACAATCGGCGTGTGGGCGGGGGCGTTCATTGGAAGCGGTGTGATTATTGACGACTACCTAACTGAAATACCCATGAGTCGTCGCCCCCGCGAAGGGTGTAGCAGCGGTTTCGGCTTGGACACAAGCCGCCTGCGAAACAGTTCGAGCTTGCAAGCCCGAACGCGCCTGCAAGGGGGACCCAAGTCGCATTGAACGAAGGCAATTGGATTCCCGCCTCCGCGGGTAATGACATACCAGCTTATAGGCGCAAGGTTGAATCAAGAACATCAAGCCGTGATTCTAAACGGGCTGGGCGTCAATTGCGCCGAAAAAAATAAAAAAAGCCAGCCCGGCAAATCCGGACTGGCCCCGTTTGTACCGAAAAAATTATCCGATGGACTGATACACCGCTTTCTCAAACGCATAAAACATGGGCAACGCTTTCACATCGGCGAAGGGCAAAACTTGCGACAGGTAAACCCCGCCCACGCCTTTAGTTTGGTCGATCCAGAAATAGCTATTGGCCAACCCGGCCCAGGCGAGGCTGCCGGCGGAGCGGCCCGTGGGCGCTGGTTGTTCGTTGATCATGAAACTCAAGCCCCAGTTTTTAGGCATGCCGGGGAAAAATTCCGCATCGTTGGTAAGGGCTGGAACGGCGGTTTTCAGGTTTCTTACTTTGATGTTGCCCATAGCGTTTTTGGACATCAGCGCGACGGTAACAGGCTGCAAAATTTGCCTGCCGTTTGCCTTGCCGTTGTTCAACATCATTTGCACGATCTTCAGATAATCGCCCGCCGTAGAATACAGGCCGCCGCCGCCCATTTCAAATTCAGGATCCTGTGGAATCATGATGTCTGTCGGCGTGAGTTTGCCGTCTTCGCCGCGCTGGTGAATCTTCGCCAAGCGCGCGTTCATGCTGGGTGTGAGCTTGAAGGCCGTGCTGTACATGCCGAGCGGCTGGAAAATATTCTTGCGAAAATATACGCCCAGCCGTTCGCCGCTCACGGCTTCCACCATTTTGCCGACGAAATCAATGTTGATGCCGTATTCCCACCGCTCACCCGGATCGGCGATCAATGGCGTGGTCAACGCGGCGTTTTGGCAGGTGATAATGCCTGGTACTTTTTTAACGACCTCGTATTTGCCGATGTCTTTGTTCCACAGGCTGTAGGAAAAGCCCGCCGTGTGAGTGAGCAAGTGGCGCAGCGTGATCGCGCGCTTCGGCGCGCGCAGACGCGGCGTGTCGCCATCCCAGCCGTCTAGCACCTGCACTTTACCTAAGTCCGGCAATATCTGGCTGGCAGGCGTGTCGAGCGACAGCTTGCCCTGTTCGACCAATTGCATCGCCGCGATGCCCGTGATGGCTTTGGTCATGGATGCGATCCACACCACGGTGTCGGGAGTCATCGCGATGTCGGTGCCGAGTACCGTTGTGCCAAACGCGCCTTCGTAAATCATGCCCTCGCGATCCGTTGCGACAGCGACCACGCCGGGCACGTCTCCAGCGGCGGCACCCGCCTTGAGAACCGCATCGGCACTGGTTTTCAGCCCAGACGTGTTGACCTTAGCGGCGGCGGATTTGGTCGCCGATTGGGTCATACTGGTGGTGCAGCCCGCTGCGGCCAGAGTGGCCATGGCGGCGCTCACGGTAATAAAAGTGCGGCGATTGGTGCTCATGATTTCTCCAAAATATTGGTGATGGTGTCGGCGGACTTTGCCGTATAGCAAGAATAACCTTGTATACCGTATCCGTAAAGAAGCTTTGGATCGATGAATATGAAGGAGTTAAGTGAATTAACTCGCAACGTTAGTTTTTCTTCGCCGTTGACTTGGGAACGTGCACGCTAAGCACCTGCAGCAATTGCGCAAAAACCTTCGGTGTGCCGCACACAAGGTTGCCGGATTCTATAAAATTTTCCGAGCCGTCTAAATCGCTTACCAGCCCGCCGGCCTCGGTGATCAGCAACGCACCCGCCGCCAAATCCCATGGCGCTAAACCCATTTCCCAGAAGCCGTCGAAGCGCCCTGCTGCGACCCACGCGAGATCCAACGCCGCCGCGCCGGGTCGGCGTATGCCCGCGCATTTTTCCGTCACGCTGCGGAACATGGCAAGGTATTGATCGAGATTTTCTAGATCGCGAAACGGAAAACCGGTGCTAATCAGCGCTTCTTGCAGCTTGAGCGTTTTGCTAACGCGCAGGCGCTTGTCGTTCACATAAGCACCGCGCCCGCGCGTAGCGGTGTAGAGATCGTTGCGATTGGTGTCGTAGATCACCGCTTGCGTCAGTATGCCTTTGTGGGCGAGTCCGATGGACACGCAGTATTGCGGCACGCCGTGCAAAAAATTCGTGGTGCCGTCGAGAGGATCGATAATCCATTGGTATTCCGAATCGGCTTTGCCGGAACCTCCGCCTTCCTCTGCTAAAATCGCGTGATGAGGATAGGCTTCGCTCAACACGGCGACGATGGCCTGTTCGGCGGCGCGATCTACTTCGGAGACATAATCGTTATGACGTTTTTTGGTGATCGTCAAACCACCCAAATCCAGGGAGGCGCGGTTGATAATGGAGCCAGCGCGGCGAGCGGCTTTGATCGCCGTGTGGAGCATAGGATGGGTAGCCATAGAATCACTTAACAGGAAATTTAAGAACGTCACCGGCAAACATCTGTTTGCTCGGCAGAATCTCGACGCATTTTAATATGAACACAACATCTGCGCTTGCCAACATCCGTGTGGTTCTGTCGCACACCAGCCATCCGGGCAACATTGGCGCCAGCGCCCGCGCCATGCGCACTATGGGTTTGGGCGCGCTTTATCTGATCAATCCGAAGCTGTTTCCCCACGCCGACGCAACGGCCATGGCGGCGGGGGCCGATTACATTTTGGGCAATAGCAACGTGTGCGCATCGCTCGAACTCGCGCTCACGGACACCACATTCGTAGTCGGGCTCACTGCGCGACGGCGGGATTTATCGCACCCGATGGTGAGCCTGCGAGAAGCGGCGGCGCGCATCGTGAGCGAGGCGAGTCATGGGCAAGTTGCGGTGTTGTTTGGCACGGAAATGTCGGGCTTGCGCAACAGCGAACTGGATCGGTGTCATTTGCTCGCCCACATCGCCGCCGACGATGAATTTTCCTCCCTCAACCTCGCCGCCGCCGTGCAGGTAACGGCCTATGAGCTGCGCCAGGCAACGCTCCTGCCCAAGGCGCCACCGCCGCCCGCATTTCCGGCAGCGAGTTTTGAGCAAGTGGAAGGCTTCTACCAACACCTCGAACAATTGCTTTACGACACCGAATTTCTTGATCCCGCGCAACCTAAACGCTTGATGCGCAGACTGAGGCGGTTGTTTGCCCGCGCACGTTTGGAGAAAGAGGAGGTCAATATCCTACGGGGCATCCTGCATGCCGTGCACGAATATCGTGCAGAAAAAGGTTGAACTGCGACGATAACTATCTCATACTTAACCAATAATTTAAGGAAATCAACGATGTTTAAACGCTTGCGGGAAGATATCGCGATGGTGCTAGAACGCGATCCCGCTGCTCGTTCGACCTGGGAAGTACTGACGCTATACCCCGGCGTCCATGCCCTTGCGCTGCATCGCTTGGCAAACTCACTGTGGCTGACGAATTTTAAATGGTCCGGCCGCTGGGTGTCCCAGTTCGCGCGTTTCTTGACGGGTATTGAGATTCATCCGGGCGCAACCATGGGTCGCCGCGTGTTTATCGATCACGGTATGGGTGTTGTCATTGGCGAAACGGCGGAAGTGGGCGACGATTGCACCATTTACCAAGGCGTAACGCTAGGCGGCACCACACTGAACAAAGGCAAGCGCCATCCCAGCTTGGGCCGCAATGTCACCGTGGGTGCGGGCGCTAAGGTGCTTGGCCCCTTCACCGTGGGCGATGGTGCGACCATAGGCTCCAACGCCGTAGTGGTAAAAGAAGTTCCCGCAGGCGCAACCGTGGTGGGTATTCCCGGGCGGGTAATAGGAGGCACAGCCGACAAGAAAGGCGTATTCGTACCCTACGGCGTGTGTGACGAAATTGTCGAGCCTGTTGAACCTACCTTAGCGCCGGAAACGACGGCGCATGTGAAAGATATCGATCATCGCATCGATGAAGTGATGAGCCAGTTGGATGAGCTGCAGGAAAAATTTGACGAGCAGCAACTCGCGAACGACGCTAAAGAAAGCGTGGACGCTGGGGTAAACGTGCGCAGCGTAAAGAGTTGATGTTGAAATTTTGCGATTTGCCCTAAAATAGAGCTTGTGTAGTAAACTACTGAGGTAACCATGATCACATTGACCGACAGCGCCGCCAATCACGTGCAAAATGCCCTCAGCCGCCGCGGTAAAGGTGTGGGTCTGCGTCTGGCCGTCAAAAAATCCGGCTGCTCCGGCTGGGCCTACAAAATTGAATACGCCGACGAGCAAGCGAGCAACGATTTACGCTTCGAGAGTCACGGCGTTGCAGTGCTGGTCGATCCCGACAGCCTGCCCTTCTTGGAAGGTGTCGAAGTCGATTTTCGCCGCGAGGGCCTAAACGAAACGTTCAAATTCAACAACCCCAATGTAAAAGACGCCTGCGGCTGCGGCGAGAGTTTCACTGTCTAAATTTTGGATAAATCAATAACAATCGGGCGATCCAAGGGTCGCCCGTTTTATTTGACACTTAGCCAGGAGCCAATCTGGGTGCGGCTCACAGGGCATAGGCCGCCAGGGCGCGCGCTGGTTGCGGCTCCTGGCGCCATGGCCGTAGGGATTTAAGCCGGCCGTTTTCCCAGCTTTGCATCGACGACGGAGAAGCCGGCAGGCTCCACATGGCTTGGGTCCCAACCGATTTTCACGTTCTGTGTCCAGCTTTGAGCCGCGATGGCGTGCTCAATCGCGTCCGACAAATTTTTAGGCAATCCCCATGCGATGCCCGTGTGCAACCCTTGGCGCAGAGCCGCTGCGGCCAGTTGCAGCAAATAAGCCCTGCCCGAGTTCAAGGGGTTATTGTCGTCGACCATGTCCACGGCCAGTGATTGTTTCTCGCCATTCGGACCGGTGACGTTGTGGAAGCCGTATTTCAGTTTAGAGTGGCCCGACTTAAACGCCTTGAGTTGGTCGACCGGTGATCGCCAGGCATCCTGTATGCGGGGCCGCAACCCGGCTGCTTCCAGCTCAGAAATAACTCGTTTCAGCCGATGACGAAAAGTAGGATACAACTCCTCAAGACGTTGCTTGTTGCGTTCCTGACGCTTGCTTTCCTCCACGCTGCCTCCTCCATGTGAACGACTTTAGGAAGTTTGTCGAGCATAAAGAGAATGCATTACGCTTGTCTATAGGCCAAAAGGGGTATGTAGAAAAATCGCCATCTGGTAAATTCCTCTCTAAACAACTGTCGTGGCGGCAAACAGCCCTTCTCCCACTCTTCCTTCAATGCCGTACCCCGCAGACAGCCCGTCGCCAGGCAGCGTCTGTCCTCGTCCCGGGGCATCCATACCACCCGGTTTTGGCGTCGTCATGGGGTTTCGACACGTCATCAGTGGTTCACTTGCGTTCGTCTCATCAGCACACATCTGACCGATTTCTTCTCCGCCTTTTGCTCAACACTCACCACGCGAACTCTTAATCCGCGCAGCTTGAGGTGATTTGAAGTCCGTTCCTGCAAACCGACTTCGAGGGACCCACCCTCATCTTCCATGAAGCATTGCTTACCCATACCGCCGCGCTCGCATTCGTAGCACACCATGGACACCCGCCTCTGCTTGGTGGTTGATACATACCTCCACTTTGGCACATCGATACCGTCGCAGGTGAGGGGCGTCCATGTCATTAACCTACGACGCGCCCACGCT
>JBDSJK010000038.1:0-5578 GCA_039917535.1 Burkholderiales bacterium | reverse complement strand
TTCGGATACCCTCCGTTTTCTTCGACGAATAACACTGCAGCCAAGCGCATAGCTACGCGACAAGCTTCTCGCTTGAGAGTGGGCTCGGCGTCTTGGCTGCCAAAGCTACTGCACTTTACTTGACACTCATTAAGATACAAGGGTGGGCGCAAATGCTGCATCGAGGGTAATCGAACGTTGCCGGGTCAGTTAGATCGCAAGCGGGTGCCGCGATCCGCGTGTAGAGTGAGGGAACCGGGTGCGAGGTGTTGGTGGGCGACGCTGTCGGCGATCAGCTTCTCGGCCAGCTCTGCGGTCTCGCGCGAGGCGATCATCCAGCCGACCCCGTAACGGCTAAAGATATCCAGGCTCACGTACAAGAGGGAAGCACGTCCACTTGCCCGGCCCGCGCAACTTAGTGATGTCCCACTACCAAATTTCATTGGCTTGCACCGCCAGCAACTGCGGCTTGGTGTCGACCGGATGGGTCAACTGATTACGCCGCTCGCGCACCTGATCGCAGGCGGCGAGGAAGCGATACATCGTACGCACCGAGCCCAGATACACCCCCTCATCCAACAAGGTTGTATAGGCTTGCCGGGGCGAGGAATAGGCGAAGCGCTCGCTGTTGAGGGTATCCAGGACGCGTTGCCGCTCGCCGTCACTGAACGCCAACGCAGACCGAGGTCGAGTGGTCAGCAGTCACGAGGCCACCAGACGACGGGTCCCGCTACGCGCTCGATATACGGCAGAACGATGGACATCCATCACGCGGCAGGCGCGAACCACGCCCACCTCCGACGCCAGCAGGGTTACGCCGGGCCACGGCCACCACTTCCGGATTCGCCGGGACAACGCTGGACGACGCGTCTTCCAGGGTGGCGGCTTGCGTGACGGACTTCGCTACAGCTGTCATTGAATTTGCCATGAGATCGTTCCTACCTTGGTACTCTAAATGGTTAAAGGTAGGGGTCGCACTTCATTTTGGCACATGGGGGCGCCGCTCTGGTATTGCCCCACAACCATGGTCACTGAAGGAGCGATCGTAGCTAGCCTCCTGCTGACGAACGAAGCCCTACAACAGCAAATAATGTAGCGTAGATCAAAGCGCACAGCACCGCATCCACTGCACTTGAATAGATCGATATTCGGTCGATGCTAGATCAGCTTCGCTTGATCTACGCTACGTGGCTATTTTTATTGACAGTATTTTTGCCTTTGCAGTAAACTCACGATTGCTTTCGCTCCTAATAAAGGGGAGTAGCCTCACAGCAAAAGTCGTCAATACGGGATATTTCCCCGGCTTTGCTGGCAACGTAAACCGTTGTGGCGAGACCTTTACCGATCGGTAAAGGTTTTTTTATACCCATCATTTCGGTGGTCGCGTTGGCGTTGGTTTATTGGATCAATCAACGTTAGAGGTTATGTCATGGAAATATTCTCACCTGAGTTTTTCTCCGCGCTACTTGCCATCATCGTCATCGATCTGGTGCTCGCCGGCGACAACGCTATCGTGATCGCACTCGCTGCGCGCGGTCTGCCGCCCGAGCGACAAAAACAGGTCATCGTATGGGGTACCGTCGGCGCCATCGTCATACGCGCGTTGATGACGCTGGCCGTGGTCTGGCTGCTCAATATTCCAGGGCTCATGCTCTTCGGCGGGTTATTGCTGATCTGGATCGCCTATAAATTGATCGTATCCAACGCTGAATCAAAGCACCATACCGATCAAAATTCGAATGCTGGATTATGGGCTGCTATCAAGACGATCATCATCGCCGATGCGGTGATGGGTATCGACAATGTGCTGGGCGTGGCGGGCGCCGCGCACGGCAGCTTCCTGCTTGTGGTACTGGGTCTGTTGATCAGTGTGCCGATCATGGTGTTGGGCAGTTCGCTGGTGCTTAAGTGGATCGAGCGTTTTCCCTCCATCATCTATATCGGCGCGGCGGTTTTGGCTTGGACCGCAGCAAGCATGATCACCAAGGAACAATGGCTCATAACCTATATCGACATGCAAGGCGCTATAAAATGGGCCGTCTATGGGCTCGCAATGGGTGTTGTGTTGGTGCTGGGCTACATAAGAAACAAAACGCGTGTGACCAATATTATTGCGTAATTGCGTGGCCGGTTTGTGACTAGCTTGGCGGGAGCCATTATCCACGAGGCGCTGCCCGCATAGCTCATGGCAAGGCATAAGCTGAGAGCCGCACTGGTATTGGCTCCCAGCTATGCCTAGAGCAATCAACTATCGCGTAGGTTTGCGCCCAGAATTGAAGACTAGCAACAGCCCTTCTAGGCAGGTCTTATCTTATTTCTAAATTAAAAGTACGTGAAGTTGAGCCGCACACAGTGCACATGCACGGCAAGGCGAAGCCGACCAAGTAATTTTTGATTTATAAATGGAGGCAGTACGGATGTCTATGCCACTCGGTACATAAACAACGGGTATATTTGGTCGGGTCAATAACATGGAGTTAAGAATGATAGATAAGATGCAAACAAGAAGCACACCATTGAAGCACCATGACTTGCAGCGCGAAGGTTTAGCCCATGGATAAATCAGCGCTGATGGAATTAGCTCAAGCATTGTTATTAACAATCGGCGCGTTGACGGGAAAGCCAATGCCGGAAACGTTACCTGAAATTCGCATCTTGCCCGCAGCCGTGATGCAAGAACGCGCCTGTCGCGACCCGTGCCGCATCAAAGCGTTTTACATCCCGCATGAAGGTGTTTATCTCAGTGACGCCCTCAATATCAAAAACGATGTCCATGCCAAATCCATACTGTTGCACGAACTCATGCACTTCGTACAAAACGCCCGTGGTTCATTCGATCCGGGCGGCATCGATTGCGATCGCTGGTACGACCAAGAGATGGAAGCCTACGAAGTGCAGAATGCTTTTTTGCGCCGCTACGGTGAACAGCGTTTGATGTGGGTCGATCGCTTGCCTAAGGATCTGTGCCGCAATCGGGTAGAGCAGGAATCGGGTGACGCCAAGGCGCCCAAATGATTCATAGTTCGCGACGGAGGTCGGGTTTTCCCAGCAACGCGCAGCATGACCGGATCAATAGTGCGAATCACTCGCCTCCCACATTTGGCAGCGCCAGGCTGCCTCCGCGACCGTGTCCAGGTAACGCGCAGCATTCCCGCGCAGCGTTCCTTCGCGGGTGAGGCGCGGGATGTTCCGCATAATGCCGGCAAAATGACTGTATGCGAGTTTCAGGTCCATGGCGGCGATTTCCTTGTTCCTCAGGGCGCGTTTCAGCAGAGATAAGAAAATTTTCCCCGGCGTTTGCATCTGCGCTTGAATGAGTTAATTGAGACAACCCGAGCCTGCAGCATTAAGCCGGCCGTGTCCTATTGCCCCATTTCGCTTCCGCAAGCTTGATCCCGCCAAAGTCTGTTTGGGTGTGCCGGGTTAACCGCGCCGCGCGACGCGTGAACTGCGGGCGAGTTTCATCAGGCCCAACAGCATCAATGCAAGTGTAGGCGCTGCCGGTACTGGCGCGACCTGGAAGGTGACCGTCGCTACTCCCAGCGCATCGCTCAGGTGAGATTCGAACCCTGCGCGCCGATGTTGAAGTTGGTGCCGTCACCCAACGGCGGAACCGGTCCGGGCAACGCCCGGCAACCACCCGCAATGCAATATCAGTCACATCATCATTCGGGCGCCGCCCGTTCGGCCAGCCCGCGTTGTCGCCAGCGAGCACGCCGAGCGGCTTTTGGTTCTTCGGCTGGGTAGGCGCTACGGTTAAATTCAGTCGTAGCAATTCCGAACATCCGCTTGCGGCCAAACAAGCGCCACTCTGCGTTTGGCTCGGGTACTTTAACAACGCATTGACCAGATCTTTGCGATTGGTGGTCGGGAAACTAGTACCGAACACCGCATTCAACGCCACGGCCAAGCTCGGATTTAAATAAGCACCGTCAAACTGAGCTTCGTCCTCCCGCTCGGTCGCATTCCAGAAGTCCTTTTGCGCGGTGGGAATGACGAGTTCGTTGATCAGCGGATTCGCCATGCGTGAGACTTGCTGGAACGGCCCCGCGCTGACCGACACACCCACCTTGCTCAATACCTTGAACTTCTGCCGGCTGGTGGAGGCGTACATGCCGATGACCGCATTCGGATTGTTGGTGATCGCGAAGATCGGCACTTCGATTGCGATAGAACTAATATTGAATCCCGAGAACGAATCGTTGCCGAATGGATTAGCGTTGTCGACCGCGTTTTGGCCCGAGGTCAAGATCGGCGAACTGCGCAAGTTCACGGTATCGAAAACCGCCCCGAGATCGATATAAAATGATTCGTCGCGCTGGCCTGCGAACATGCGTCCGCGGTCGATTGGAAATCGTGAGGACAATGCGGCCCCTCGCACTACATATATGCAAGCGGCTTTCCAACATGCCATGCCGGAACGCCTTACCCCATAAGGGCTACAGGCCAGCGATATGGGGAGATTTACTACTGCGGCGAACGACAGTTGGACGCTAAGTAATCTGATAACGCGCCGGGTCAAATCGCCGCGTGCGCCACCAATACTCAAACGTATAACCCGGCCACCGGGTATCGTTGGTGCCGTTGTCGTGCAGATACCAACTCTTACAAGCGGATGCCCACACGGTCTTGCCCATGCGCTACTGAACTTCAGTATCAGTATAGGAACGCGCCTGTTCGCTCGACTTCAAGTCAACGGTGCGCGAGCGCAAGCGTCGTCTGAATTTGACTGCCCAAAATGGAATGGGCCTGCGCTTCAATCATGAAGACAATCGAGTTGTGGCCTAGCCCCGTGTTTGGTCCCCCATGAAAAACATATTCAGAAAACCCGCCACGCAAGCCGCGGCACTATCCATGCGGGCGTGCCTTGAAACAAATACAACTGCTTCGCCTCCGCCGCGATTTCTGGCACGAGTTGAATGACGCTCGCGCCGGTGCCGATCACTGCGATGCGTTCACCGGCTAGGTTGTGATTGTGCCTCCACTGGGACGAATGAAACATCGTTCCGGTGAATTGCTCTAACCCCGGCACGTTGGGCGCGTTGGGTTTATTCAGCGGCGCGGTGCCGACGACCACACTATCGGCTCGGCACGCAATGCCGTCCTTGGTATGAATTTCCCATTGGTTTAACGCGTCGTCGAACTTCAGCGCCGCCACGTCGGCATTAAAGCGAATTTTCTGGTAAGGCCGTTGCTTGCGAGCGACGGACTACAGGTAGCGCTGGATCCGACTGCAAAGGATAAGCGCTGGTCCAATCGGGATTGAGTTCGAAGGAAAAAGAATACAAATGGGATTTAATATCGCAGGCGCAGCCAGAATAGGTGTTGTCGCGCCAAGTTCCGCCGACATCCGCGCCGCGCTCGACTATCACAAAGGAATTGATCCCCCGTTTGCTGCAGCTTAATCGCCATACATAATCCGGAAAATCCGGAACCGATAATCGCGACTTCAACTTGATTGCGTGCATTCATTCGAATACTTCTACACGCCCATAGCAAATGCCTGTAGCGCCTTGCCAGTATTGCCTCGCAGCCATACTTCAATCAGCCCAAGTCACGACTTGATCAAGCGACGTGCGTTCGGTGCGATATTGATTGA
>JBDSJK010000037.1:0-7080 GCA_039917535.1 Burkholderiales bacterium | reverse complement strand
TAAACGAATTGGGGTTGCTCTGGCCAAGAACGTATTTCAAGTGCACGGTGTGGACAGTCACGAACAGTTGAAGGTCAGGCGGCAGCTCAAGCGAGGCGGGATGTTCGATTTCTTCCGGCAGGTCGAGCCGTGTGTGGTGGAGAGGAAGGCGTGCGGCAGTGCGCACTATTGGGGCCGGGAGTTGATCAAGCTGGGGCACCGCGTACAGCTGATCGCGCCACAGCCTGTCAAACCCTATGAAGAGCGGCAAGAATGACGCGAACGATGCCGACGCCATCTGCGAAGCGGCGAGTCGCCCGAGCATGCGGTTTGTATCTTTGAAGACGGCGGAAAGACAGGCCGGGCAGGCCCTGCATCGGGTGAGAAGCCGACGGGTGAAAGCGCGCACCGCGCGGATCAATGAAATACGCGGCCTACTGGCCGAGTTTGGTGTCCTTGCAACAGTTAAAGGGGTCGCGGCGTGCCGTCGTTTATTGGCCGATGCGCTGGAAGATGCCGAGAATGGGTTGCCGGGGTTAATGCGGGCCTTGCTGTCCCAATTGTCAGTCGAACTAGCCGAGCATGACACCCATATAGCTGAATTGGACGCACAGATCCAAGCGCAGTGCCGCGAAGACGAGCGCATTTCCCTAAAAGGTGACAAGAAGCGGCTCATGGAAATTGAGGGGATTGGGCCGATCAGTGCGAGTGCGGTGGTGGCGGCAAAGATAAATTGGGCGCGATCTCCAAACGGGGCGATCCTTATCCAGGTACCTTACGGATCCATAGTGCACGAGCGGTGGTCAACACCTGCAAGAATAAAACCGAGCGCAAGAGCCGGTGGAGACAAGCATTAATGAGTCGACGCAACAAGAACATCGCCACCGTCGCGCTGGCGAACAAGAATGCGCGCCTTGTATGGGCCGTGCTGGCCCGGGGCGAGCGTTATCGAACCGCATAAGGCGACCCCGATAGATGGGCTAGGTTTATTGCGGAGAGACTGGTTATTAGGCGTGAGGGGTGAAGAGAAGGAGCGTTCCACCACGATTGCACAGGGAATTGAGTGGATCACGAACCGGTCGGACCGGCACGCGTGACACCTGACTATTGCGCAGGCCCTCTGGAATCAAGGCCGCTAGAGCGATCAGTCGCGCGTGAGCGGACATTCATCATGGCTCGGGATAATGAATTCAACGTATCCTATCGAGAAGCCGGATACCGCGGTCCCGCTCGACGGGATACGAAAGCAGTCGTACTTAGGTGGGTCAGCCAAACAATTCGCTTGCAAACCGCGAGGCGTCCCTATACGCAATGAATTGCGCCGCATGATGAGCGCCGACATACGCGCTAGACTTCACGCATGCCCAATTATCGTCGCGCCTGGCGCCTCGGCGGCACGTGGTTCTTTAGCGTGAATCTACTGCAACGCCACGGCAATGATCGGTTGATTCGCCACGTTGATCTGTTGCGCCAATCGGTGCGCGTGGTATTGCTCAATCATTTACACTGCATGATCGAATGGCCCGAAGGCAACAGGGATTTTGCCTTACGCTGGCGCTTGATCAAGCGGAATTTCCGCGTGATCGAAACTTTGCGCTTCGGTAAGGCAGTGAGCCTTACACAATTTTCGCAACGGGTCGAGGTTGGGGCGGGCGTCGTGACAGCTTGGCAGGATTGCTCTAGATTCATCGACCGCCATGGGCGCTCCGCGATGCAGCATGAGCCCCGCACTGAGCACAAGAGCCGATTGCAAAGCAAGCGTCAGCGCAGCCAAGACTTTGCTGGTGATGAGCAATCGGAAATGGGAAAAATAAATCGTGTTCATCAGTTCAGCAAGCGATTTGTTCGCCGCAACTCTTCAAGTTTCGCCTGTATTGCGTCGTCCTCGGCGGCGGCGACGTCCACGCTAACCCAGCGCTCCAAATCCATCAATGCCGCGCGATAACATTCCAGTTGAATGTACAACATACCGCGATCGCGCAACTCCCCGATTTCTTCTGGGCTGATGGTGAGTATCATGGTGATGATCTCGATAGCCTTTTCCGTCTGTCCGGCATTCGCATAGATGGCCTTGAGATTCCGCGCAAGACGCAACCACATGGTCTTGTTGTCGGCCGTTTGCAACAGCGCGGTCAACGGTAGTTGTGTGCGCTCATTGACATTGCCATTTTGTTTGAGCATGTCGCGCAATTCGTCTTCCGAGAGGCTGGCGCCGCGATTGAACGGATCCAGCACGATCACACCCTGGTCGATGCGACACTTCACCAAAAAATGTCCCGGAAACGCCACGCCCTCCAACGGTAAGCCAAGGCGTTTACCGACCTCCATATACAAAATGCACAAGGTAATGGGAATACCGGTGCGGCGATCGATCACATCGTTCAAAAAACTATTGCGTGGGTCGTAATAATTATCGCGATTGCCGACATAACCCAGCTCGCGGAACAGACAATGATTAATGAGGCTTAAGATATGCGGTTTGCCTGCATCGGCCGGCAAGCGCCGCCTAATGCGGGCGGCAATGCCATCAAGCTCCGCCAGGTAGGCGGGTACGTCGAGGGCCGGATACTCGTGCCGGGCGATCACCAGCGCGCCTTCGCCAATACTGAGCGATGTATCCGAATTTCGCACCAGCTCGGAGAGATGCTCTGACGGTGAAATCATACTGTCACTATAAGCTTTTCGTTGCGGCTGTCAATTGCGCCGCATGCGTTAACTGCCACTTTCTTTCTCTTCCAGCCATTGCGAAGGATCGGCCTTCGGCGCATCGAGTTCGACGCGCTCAATCTGCGCAAACCGGTCGGAAATTTTTCGGCTGCTGACGTGGATTTCCGTCGCGTCTTGATTCGCCTGACGGATATGGTCGGCGAGCTTTTTCATGCGCTCGTCGAAACGCGAGAAGTCTTTGCCGAGCTTGCCCAGCTCGTCTTTGATGATGTGGATTTGCTTACGGGTTTCCACATCTTTCATCACCGCGCGGGCCGTATTGAGCACCGCCATCAACGTGGTCGGAGAGACGATCCATACGCGGCGCTGCATGGCGTAATCCACCACGTCCGAATGGTAAGCGTGAATCTCGGCAAACACCGCTTCGGCGGGAATAAACATCACCGCCCCGTCGGAGGTTTCGTTGGCGATAATATATTTCGAACTGATCGCGTCGACGTGGCCTTTGATGTCAGCCTTGAATTGACGCTCTACTTGGTTGCGATCCGCCGCAGACATATCCGTGGAAAACATACGATGGTAGTTTTCCAACGGGAACTTTGCATCGACGGACACGGTGCCTGTCGGGTCCGGCAAGAACAACGCGCAATCCACACGCGACCCGTTTGACAACGTATGCTGCAATTTGTAGCTCTGGCTCGGCATAATATTCGCGACTAAAGCCTCGAGTTGAACCTCGCCAAACGCGCCGCGGGAACGCTTGTCGCCGAGTAATTCCTGCAGGCTCACCACATTGGTCGTCAAGCCGTCGATTTTCTTTTGCGCTTCGTCGATGGTGGCAAGCCGCGCCATAACGTTCGCAAAGGTTTCGTTGGTTTTCTTAAAACCTTCTTCTAAACGTTCGTGAACTTTACCGCTGATTTGCTCCAGGCGCTCGTCCACTTTACCCGTCAGACCTTCTAGGCGCGCCGTCAACTGCTGGGTAACGTTAGTGAGCGTGGTCTGAAATAGCTCTTGATCGGCGCGCGCTTGCTCGGCGAGTTTTTGCAGCGTCTGGCCCAGCAGATCCGTACGCAACAAATCCTGCTTTTGTTGCAGCATGCCGCTCAACTGCGCCAACTGCCGCACCAACTCCTCGCGGTTAGCGGCGAGTCCTTGGCCTTGGCTTAATTGCAGCGCGTGAGTTGCTTCACGACTGGCGGAAAGCTCCAAATTCAACGTGCCGCGCAGCCGGTCCGATGCTTCGCTTTGGCCGCTGAGGATCCGGTCGGTTTGCTTGCTGAATCCATCGTGTAAATCCGACAGCATCCCACGGTGATGGTTTTCCACTTGCTCATCAAGCTGCGCCGGCAGGTCGCGCAGCAGCCGCGCCAGCCACAGCAAACCCCAGACGGAAATGATCACCAGGAGTGCCAGCAAACCAAGCGCGATATAGATGAGAATTTGTGGTTGATTCATGACGATTAGTATAACGCAGGCTTAATCAAGATCACCGCGCAAATGTGTTAGCATCCGATGAGTTGCAAAACCATTCCGCATTTGAACCCGCTAGCCCTAAAAATTGACGTCGACACCTTACTCGGAACCCGTGTTGGCGTACCACTACTCGTCGATCTCCTTAAGAAACACAATGCCAACGCGACATTTCTGTTCAGCCTCGGCCCCGACCACACGGGGCGCGCCATCAAACGCGTGTTTCGACCCGGCTTCCTGAACAAAGTCTCGCGCACTTCCGTGCTTGAACACTATGGGCTGAAGACCTTACTCTACGGTACGGTGTTGCCGGGGCCGGACATCCCGGCGCGCTGCGCGGACATCATGAAACAGGTGCGCGACGCAGGCTTCGAGGTCGGCATACACACCTTCGATCATGTGAAGTGGCAGGACTATGTAAGCGAGAAAGATGCCGACTGGACTTCGCGGGAAATGATCAGTGCGACGCGGCGGTTTGAGGAGATTTTTGGCCTTGCGGCGAAAACACACGGCGCCGCCGGCTGGCAGATGAACATTCATGCGCTGCGCCTCACTCAGCGCTTGGGTTTTGATTATTGCTCTGACGGGCGCGGCCGCTGCCCCTTCATGCCCGTGTATCGAGCCGAACTCATAGCCTGCCCGCAGCTTCCCACCACCTTGCCAACACTGGACGAGGTGATCGGCCTAAACGGCATCACGCCGAAGAATGTCGCGGCTGACCTATTGCGCCGCACGGCCACGCCAGCGCCGATGGGCCACATATTCACACTGCACGCCGAACTCGAAGGCATGAAGCTGGCAACGGTTTTTGATGCCCTGCTGAAGGGCTGGCGCCAACAGGGCTACCAACTCGTTTCGCTCAACGAACTCTACAAAACGCTAGACCGAAATTCGCTACCCCGTTGCGAAGTATTACAAGGCGAGGTTCCCGGCCGCAGCGGCACGCTGCTGTTGCAGGGACATGAATTTCTTCCGACTACTGCGCACTTGTAATTCGAGCCGTTATCGCCAACAATCTGCAACACCCCCTATCAAGAAAGGAAAACGATGTTGAACCAATCCGCTCCCGATTTTGAGATCGCCGCCACCGGCGGACACAATTTTCGCCTCTCAGCCCTGCAAGGCAGCCCACTGGTGCTGTACTTCTACCCCAAGGACAACACGCCGGGTTGCACGGACGAAGGCATCCAATTCCGTGACCTGCACGGCGAATTTGTGAAGCTACGCTGCAGTGTGTTCGGGTTGTCGCGAGACACTGTTAAATCCCATGAGGGCTTTAAGGCCAAGATGAGTTTTCCGTTCGAGCTGCTCGCCGACACGGAGGAAACCGCGTGCCAGGCGTTTGGCGTTATGAAAATGAAAAACATGTATGGCAAACAAGTGCGCGGCATCGAGCGCAGTACCTTCGTAATCGATGCCCACGGCATGCTGCGCAAAGAATGGCGCGGCGTTAAAGTGCCGGGCCACGCGCAGGAAGTGTTAGCTTACGTACAAACTTTATAACCAATTCTCGAAAAATATGTCTCGCGTAACCGCTGCCAAAACCAAACTTTTCGTACTCGATACCAACGTGCTGATGCACGATCCGACCAGCTTGTTTCAGTTCCAGGAACACGATGTGTATTTGCCCATGGTCACGCTGGAAGAGCTCGATAATCACAAGAAAGGTATGACGGAAGTCGCACGCAACGCGCGGCAGGCAAGCCGTTTCTTGGATGAAATCATCAGCCAAGCCAGCGCGGGCGCGATTGCCCAGGGCATTGCCCTTAAGTCCCGCAGCATCAGTGCTCACGGCCATTTGTTTTTACAGACCGATGGCTTTGAGGACCCGGTGCCCACGAGCTTGGCGGGCAACAAGGCTGATAATCAAATACTCGGCGTCGCGCTGCATCTCAAGCAAACCCAACCGAAGCGCCAGGTGATCCTGGTCAGCAAAGACATCAACATGCGCATCAAGGCCCACGCTTTGAGCGTGGCCGCGGAAGATTACTTCACTGATAAAGTGCTGGAAGACACCGAGCTGCTTTACAGCGGCATGGTGGAATTGGGTAGCGATTTTTGGGACAAGCACGGCAAGGATATGGAATCGTGGCAGGACGGCGGCCGCACTTACTACCGCGTCAAAGGGCCGCTGTGCGCCAACTTGATGGTGAACGAATTTGTTCACCAAAGCGGCGATAAACCTTTTCAAGCCACGGTCAAAGAACAAAGCGGCAAGACTGCATTGCTGGAAACGTTGCGCGATTATGGACATCACAAGCACAACGTTTGGGGCATCGTTGCGCGCAACAAGGAGCAAAATTACGCACTCAATTTGCTCATGAACCCCGAGTTGGATTTCGTCACTTTGCTCGGCCAAGCGGGCACCGGAAAAACCCTGCTGACACTCGCTGCGGGCTTGACGCAAACCCTAGATCAAAAACTCTACTCGGAAATCATCATGACCCGCGCCACGGTACCGCTCGGCGATGACATCGGCTTTCTGCCGGGCACCGAAGAAGAAAAAATGACGCCCTGGATGGGCGCGCTGGAAGACAACCTGGACGTGCTGAATCAAACCGACATGGAAGGCGGCGACTGGGGCCGTGCCGCCACTCGCGACTTGATTCGTTCGCGCATCAAAATCAAATCGTTGAACTTCATGCGCGGCCGGACTTTTCTCAACAAATATCTGGTCATCGATGAAGCGCAAAACCTGACGCCGAAACAAATGAAAGCGCTCGTCACCCGCGCGGGTCCGGGCACAAAAGTCGTCTGCCTTGGCAACATCGCGCAAATCGACACGCCCTACCTTACCGAAGGCAGCTCGGGGCTAACCTACGTCGTCGATCGCTTCAAAGGTTGGAAGCACAGCGGCCACGTGACCTTGCAGCGCGGCGAGCGCTCGCGGCTGGCCGACCACGCGGCGGAGGTGCTTTAGCGCTTCCGGGAATCGCCCGACAATCTCTGTCGCCCGCCGCA
>JBDSJK010000036.1:0-3234 GCA_039917535.1 Burkholderiales bacterium | reverse complement strand
GAAACGAGTGTCGGAGCGAAAGGTTGCATCAATAAGCCAGTCGATATGAGCACTTGCGCTCATCGCGACGCGGAACAGCGGCGTAAGTTTGGGTTGACACAGCAGTCGTGAAAACGGCGCATAGCGGGCAGGAGGCGAAAGTGATACAGCAGGCGGTGCATTGGTGGATTGCCAAAGAAAATGTATTCCAATTCCAAGCGCATTTGAAAGACTGTACCGGCGACGCTCCGCGGCCGACGATTGAGCGGTTACTCGATCAGGAAGTATCAAATCCGCCGGCACCACCAAAAGTCACGCCGCGTTTTTAGCGTGTCTTTACCGGTAGCCCAGAGCCCAAGCTAGCACAACACTACGATCATACCGCACACGAGCCTTAACAGGATCAGATTGCGTCACAAGACGATGAGGATATCCAGGTCGTCACATAAAGTTGAGCCCGATCCTGACAGCGTGAGGTTGCGCTGGTCATACGAGGCTTTAAAACAAGAAATGAGCTTTGAGTATTAATCGGGTAGACCCGAAAGCTGGTCACTGGGGCGCTCCCGGTCCGATTTGTTCTGATAGGATGACGTCGCTTGAGAAATCGGTCAAGCAAAGGTCAAAGTGAGGTATTCGAGATGGCAAAAAATGGGAAGACCGGTAAGCGCGTTGGGACAATCGCGAACAAGGCAATCCGTGGCGAGAAACTTACGCCTAGAGAAAGTAAGTCACTTGGGGCTTCTGCTCTGACACATGGG
The DNA here is from genome assembly GCA_039917535.1 of Burkholderiales bacterium. Taxonomy (GTDB): domain Bacteria; phylum Pseudomonadota; class Gammaproteobacteria; order Burkholderiales; family JALYOK01; genus JBDSJK01. Next base: position 2,497 of record JBDSJK010000036.1, on the reverse strand, counting down.
CCGGTTCACAAGAAACCGCTTCCGAAGAAAAGGTAGCCACGTAAGTCACACGTTTGGTGCTAAACTTGAATGTGGATGGAACGGCGCGGCTATGGATGCGTTGTGGTTTTTGCGGACCTTTCTAGGCGCCCCATCCGCAAAGGAAGAAGTAATGACCGGCTCGAGGATTTGGTACGTGATCGCCGATGGTGGACGCGCCCGCATTTTGCTGAAGCGGAAGGCGCAGGATATGTTTGACACGGAGCGCGAATTCATCGCCCCGGATGTTCATAGTCACACCCATGAGCTCGGTGCCGAGCGACCGGGGCGAGGGCATGAGAGTGCGAACGCCGCCCACCACGCCGTGGAACCGCGCCGAGACCTTCACCAAGCGGGAAAGCAGGCATTCGTCGAAGACGTCGCGCGGATGCTTAGCCAAGCCAACGCTCAGGGTGCGTTCGACCGGCTAATCTTGGTCGCGCCCGCGCACGCGCTCGCAGATCTAGAACACGCGCTGGACCCGGCAACGAAGGGCAAGGTCGCCACACGACTGCGCAAGGATCTTACCAACACACCAAATGCAGATCTCGCCAAGCACCTCGTCGGCCTGGACGGAGTCTGAGAACCTTTATCGGGCTCAACACGAGCTAGGCTGCATTCACGGACTTCTGTCCCGTGGCCATACTCTTCCGCAAGCTTGGCCTGAAGGCCGGCAGAACGTTTCCCTGGAGTTAGGAGCGCAATGAAGGACTATCGCCAGATTACTCGCGACATTTCGGAAAACCTACGCACACTACGTCGGGATATTCCCGAAACCATGCAAGCATTCTCCAAAATTGCTCAGGCTTCGACCGAGACAGCGGCCCTAGACAAGAAAACCAAGGAACTGATTGCGCTCGCCATCGGTGTGGTAACTCGCTGCGACGGCTGCATCGGCTTTCACACCCAGACTCTGGTTAAGCTGGGTGCCAGCCGCGCCGAATTTGAAGAGGCGTTGGGAATCGCCGTCTATATGGGTGGCGGCCCCGCGCTTATGCATGCCGCTGACGCCATCGGCGCCTACGAGCAGTTTGCCGCCGAAGCGGCCGCGGTGGTGGTCTAGACTTTGGATGCTCATAGAGATCGAAATTGCCGACGACACGCTGAAACTAGCTCCTTTCCCCGATCACCTATTTCTGTATTCGGGGGAAGGAGACTTTCGCGCTTTGATCGAAGCTCTTCAAATCATGGCCAAGCGCGGAACCCCGGCGTCATTTCCAGACTTCAAGGACAATTTTGCCTCTCATCACTTTGATGTAAGCCGCTGGCACACTAAGCATTGCGCTTTAATGCCCTAACTGGATCGGATACTAGGCATGCAGTAGTCTGAGTTCCGCCGAGACAATCGTTTCAGCAGGTCAAGATCGCTGCGAGAAAGTGGGTCCCATGCGCAATATCAAAATCTTCTGGGCATGTTTATTTTGCTTCTCGCTTTGCGGGAGTGCCGCTTGGGCAACGCCCACGAACATCGTCATACGTATTTTGGCTAAGGATGCTAAGTTCGTCGGCACCGACATGGGTGGTGTTGAGATAACGTTGCGCGATGCTGTAAGTGGCGAGGTGCTCGCACAGGGGCTCACAGAAGGTGCGACTGGCAGCACACCGGTCATCATGAAAGATGGTAACGCACGTCGAGAGATACTATCTGACGCAAAATCAGCCAAATTTTCCGTGACGCTTGATCTCGACCGGCCGCGCCAGATAATGGTGACCGCGACCGGGCCGAACACTCCGAAAAAGTCTGCTACAACAGTGTCCTCAACGCAGTGGGTCATACCCGGAAAGAGTATTGATGGGGGTGACGGTTGGGTGCTGGAATTGCCAGGTTTCGTTGTGACCGCTCTGAATCCGGTAACAGAAATTGATCTCTCTGCAACGCGAAGAATTCCCATTCGTGTGAAGGTAACAATGATGTGCGGCTGTCCCATCACGCCAAACGGACAATGGGACGCAAACAAATTTGAAATCGTGGCGATGCTCGCGCAGGGCGGCAAAAACCTCCAAACAGTGTCCCTTCCCTACGCCGGCAAACCAAGCGAATTTGGTGGCGACATCGATATTACTGGCAAGGGTCAGTATGAGATGACGATCTATGCCTATGATCCGGCGAATGGAAACACCGGCCTCGACCGGTTCACGGTCACTGTCAGATAGGTCCGGTTTGGGTCATTGATGCCGATCTTCTGACATATTCAGAAAGTGACTTTTTCGCCATATTGTCCCCGTTTATGGGGAGGGTCTTGCGCAGTTCGAGTTGATGGAAAGACGCATTCACAACATTGGTTATTTCAAGTCTATGCAGTGGCGAGCGGGGTTTCCCGTCAAAGCAATGGGACGGAAATCCCGTAAATACTAGGCACTGTTTACAAAGTGATTGACGCATGACTCGAAGCTTGATTCAAGAATGCCTCTTGAAGGGAGGCACGATTGAGTCGCGGCGACCTGAACGAAGCCGAGTGGCGTCTGTTGAAGGATTTGT
>JBDSJK010000035.1:0-10112 GCA_039917535.1 Burkholderiales bacterium | reverse complement strand
ACCGACCGCATGAAGGACATCATCATTACCGCCGGCGGTAAAAACATCACGCCGTCGGAACTGGAGAATCAGCTCAAGTTTTCTCCCTACATCACCGATGCTGTGATCATCGGCGACCGTCGTGCATACTTGGCCGCGCTAATCATGATCGATCAAGATAACGTCGAAAAATATGCGCAGGATAACGATGTGCCATTTTCCAATTATGCAAGCCTGACCCGTTCCGCGGAAGTTCAGGCGTTGATCTCCCGCGAGATTGAGCGCGTGAACAGGCAGTATGCCCGTGTCGAACAGATCAAACAGTTTCGCTTGATCGAAGCACGGCTCACGGCAGAAGATGAGGAACTGACTCCCACCATGAAATTAAAGCGTAAGCTTGTGCACCAAAAGTATGCTGAACTCATTGAATCCATGTATCCCAAAAATTAATATCTAATAACCTGAGGAGGCCATCATGAAACTTATTACGACTCTCCTGCTAGCCTTAGTCGTGCTCGGTTTTGCGGCTGCCAGCAGTATCGCGGCCGACAGCCAAGGCATCAGCAAAACCGAGCTCGTGATTGGTACAATTCAAGATCTGTCCGGCCCAATCGCGGCTTACGGTAAGCAAACGCGCAACGGCATGCAAATGCGTATTGACGAGATTAACGAGCGTGGCGGCATTTACGGGCGCAAGTTTAAGTTACTAATCGAGGACAACGGCTACGATCCTAAAAAAGCTCTACTCGCTGCGCAAAAACTTGTCACCAACGACGAAGTATTCGCCATTCTTGGGCACATGGGCACCGCAACCAATATGGCGGCGATGCCGATTCAGTTCGAGAAAAATGTCATCAACTTTTTCCCGCTCACTGGATCGCGCGACATGTTTGAGCCACCGGATCGTTTGAAGATGGCCTTCTTCCCGCCCTATTTCGATCAGATGCGTATCATTGTTTCTCAGCTTGTTAAGCAAAAAAACCTGAAACGCGTCGGTATAATTTATCAGGACGATGAATATGGATTGGAGGTTCTGCGTGGCACGGAAGCCGGACTTAAGGCGCTGAATTTGCCGCTGGTCGAAAAGACATCGTTCAAACGCGGCGCCACGGATTTTTCGTCCCAGATAGCCAAGCTTAAAGCAGCCAACTGCGACATCGTGGTGCTGGGCACGATTATCCGCGAGACGGTCGGCGCCGTCGGTGAAGCGCGAAAGATCGGCTTCAACCCTGAGTTCGTTGGACCCTCCGCCATGTACACCCACCTCATACACGCGCTCGGTGGCAAAGCGGTGGAAGGTGTTTACAGCGTCCACGCCATGGGTCATCCCTACCTCGACCACAGCTCGGAGGCGATACGTGGCTGGGCAACGAAGTACAAACAAAAATTCTCAGAAGACCCGACGGTGTTTTCAACCTATGGTTACTACATTTTGGACATATTTGCGAAAGCTGCGGAGAAAACTGGCGCGAATCTGAGCACTGATACGTTCATCAATGCGATGGAATCGACCACCTTCCCACCGGACATGTTCGGCGGGCCGGGATGCAAGATCACCAAAAGCCAGAGGCTTTGCACCAGCAAAGTCCGGCTGGCGCAGATTCGGAATGGCCGATGGGTGAGTATTTCCGATTACTTCGAGGTAGAGTAATTCTGAACATCAGCGATTAATATCGCCACGGGAATTGCCTGTAGAAGCCTATGGATAGGGCTTTTACAGGCGTTCTTATAGAGGTTAACGCGCAAATTTTCTTAAACCGTAGTGCGCGTACGCTTCAAACTTATGTTGGTTCGAGTCCCTTTGGTTAACAACCACCGCGATTTCCCTCGCCAAAACAGGATGATATAATCGGCCGGTCGACCTAATACCAGGACTAAGCATGAAGTTGTTTGCCTCGCTCACTAGCCCCTATGCGCGCAAAGCCCGCGTGATGCTTGCGGAAAAACGCATAGAGTACGAGTTGGTGCCCACGGATGTTTGGGACGCACATTCCGAGTTGCTGAATTTCAATCCCCTGGGCAAAGTGCCTTGCCTGCTGCTGGACGACGGCACGGCTTTTTACGATTCGCCGGTGATCATGGAATATCTCGATCACGTCACGCCCGTTGGCCAACTCATTCCCGAGCAAAAACGTCAGCGCATACAGGCGAAGCGATGGGAAGCGCTCGGCGACGGCGTGTTGGATGCAGCGATTACCATCGTGCTCGAGAAGCGCCGCCCGGCACAACAGCAAAGCCCCGACTGGATCGCGCGGCAAAGCGGCAAAATCGAACGCGGCCTGAAAGTGATTTCCGACGACCTGGGGGAAAATCCTTGGTGCATGGGGCATAGCTTTACGCTGGCGGACATCGTCGTGGGTTGCGCGCTATTTTATCTCGACTTTCGTTTCGCAGAAGTGAACTGGCGCGGCGCCTATCCTAACCTGGCCCCTTATACCGACAAGTTGGCGAAGCGTAACTCGTTTAAGAATACCGGGCCACCCGCTGCATAGCACTGCCCTGAGAGGCACTACCAGAGCGGCTATTAGGCTATGCCTCGCCAGCAGCCAGACTCCATGCGGCTTGTGGCACGGTGCCTCTTATTTCATTTATAAATCAAAAAGGACGCGAAGACCCACCGCAGACAGTGCAACTGCACGGCAAGGTGAAGCCGACAAAGTCATTTTTGATTTAGCAATGGAATTAAGCGCTACTGAATAATTCCCCCACCCAAACACATGTCTCGATCGTAGACCACAACGGACTGCCCAGGCGTGATCGCCCATTGCGGTTCATCAAATTTCACTTCACAGCCGTCGACTTCAAGCTTGCTCACTCGGCATCGCGCATCCTGCTGCCGATAGCGAGTTTTCGCGCCGTAGACTATGGCCCCCGCCGGCACCGCGCCCGCGATCCAAGAACAATCCCCGGCATTCAGTCTAGGCTTTAGCAAGGCGGGATGGTCGTGGCCCTGCACCACATAGAGCACATTATTTACTCGATCTTTGTCGGCGACAAACCACGGCTCGCCGGGCCCGCCTATTCCCAAACCCTGGCGCTGCCCGAGGGTGTAATACATCAGGCCCTGATGCTCGCCGACGTATTTTCCGTCGGGCGTACGCATGGCGCCCGGTTCCTTGGGTAAATAGCGGCTCAAGAATTCACGAAACGGCCGCTCGCCGATGAAACAAATCCCCGTGCTGTCTTTTTTGTCGTGATTCGCTAGGCCGTGCTCGCGCGCAATCTCGCGTACTTTAGTCTTAAGCAAATCGCCAAGCGGAAACAATGTCTTGCTTAATTGCGCTTGATTCAGCCGATACAAAAAATAGCTTTGGTCCTTGCTTAGATCGTGGGCTTTCAACAAACGCACACTGCCGTTGACACGCTCCAATCGGGCATAGTGTCCGGTCGCGATGTAGTCCGCGCCCAGCGCCATGGCATGATCGAGGAATGACTTAAATTTGATCTCGGCGTTGCAGAGAATATCCGGATTCGGCGTGCGGCCTGCCTGATATTCCGTAAGGAAATTTGCGAATACGCGATCTTTATACTGAGCAGAAAAATTCACCGCCTCGATGTCAATGCCGATACGATCCGCCACTGCCACGGCGTCGATGAGATCGACTTTCGACGAGCAGTATTCATCCTTGTCATCGTCTTCCCAGTTCTTCATGAACAGACCGACGACCTCATAGCCTTGCTGCTTCAACAGCAGCGCGGCAACGGCGGAATCGACACCGCCAGAAAGGCCAACGATCACTCGCTCAGTCATGGTCAAAAATACGAACTTAAGAGATCCAACGGATAACGTTTACCGGCGCGATAGTCTTCCACGCAGCGCGACACTAATGGACTGCGATGGCGTGCGCCTTCTTGTTGCAGCTCTTCCGGTGTGAGCCACAGGGTGCGCACAATGCCGATGTCCAACACTCGGTCTTTATCTTCGCCGCTAATTTCTCCCGAGAAAGCAAAACGCAGATAAGTTATATCTTTCGTTTCGTGCTGCCAAAGGTAAACCCCGACCAAGGCCGTTGGCACAAAGCGAAAGCGGGTTTCCTCCAGCACTTCGCGAGACACGGCATGCAGCAAGGATTCCTGCGGGTCAAGATGACCCGCAGGCTGGTTGATCACGACTCTTCCGTCGGACTCTTCCTCGACGAATAAAAATCGGCCGCGCTCTTCAACGATTCCCGCAACGGTGACGCTGGGCTTCCACATAGAAAAGAGCTAGTATTATGCAAATTATGTAACCGCGTATTTTACAGCAGCGCGCCATGCAGGTTAGCTTTCAACAGATTGTGCGCGATGCGTCAATTTTGAGCGAGGAAAATATGAATGCACCACACGCTGGCCTAACTACTTTAGATCTCGAAAATTTCTGGATGCCGTTCACGGCAAACCGGCAGTTTAAATCGGCGCCGCGTCTCTTAGCGGCGGCGAAAGACATGCACTACACCACCGTCGACGGCCACGAAGTGCTCGACGGCACCGCGGGCTTGTGGTGCGTGCAAGCGGGCCACTGCCGCGACAAAATTACTTCGGCGATCCAAAAGCAAGCGGCGACCATGGATTTCGGCCCGACTTTTCAAATGGGCCATCCCGGCGCCTTTGAAGCGGCGCGCAAGATCGCCGACATGGCGCCGCCGGGATTAGATTACGTGTTCTTCGCCAACTCCGGTTCCGAAGCGGTTGATAGCGCACTGAAGATCGCCCTGGCCTACCACCGCGCCCGTGGCGAAGGTCATCGCACCGTGTTCATCGGTCGCGAACGCGGCTACCACGGCGTCGGCTTCGGCGGCATTTCCGTCGGTGGCATGACGGGGAATCGCAAAACGTTTGGCAGCATGCTGCCGCGCGTGGACCATTTGCCCCACACGTTCAATCTTGAAAAGCAAGCCTTCAGCCGTGGCCAACCAGAATGGGGTGCGCACTTGGCGGACGATCTGGAGCAACGCATCATTCCGTTGCACGACGCGTCCAATATCGCGGCTGTCATCGTTGAGCCCATGGCCGGCTCCACCGGTGTGCTCATTCCGCCCAAGGGTTATCTGCAGCGGCTGCGTGAGATTTGCGACAAATATAATCTGCTGCTAATTTTCGATGAAGTCATTACCGGTTTCGGCCGCGTCGGCCCCCACGCGTTCGCCGCTGACGTGTTCGGTGTGGTGCCCGACATGATCACCTGCGCCAAAGGCGTGACCAACGCGAGCGTGCCCATGGGCGCGGTGATCGCCAAGCGCTCGATCTACGAAACATTCATGAATGCGCCGCCTAACGCTATCGAATTTTCCCACGGCTACACCTATTCCGGCCATCCGCTAGCCTCGGCGGCGGCAAGCGCAACGCTGGATTTGTATCGCGAAGAGCAATTGTTCGAACGCGCCGCCGCCTTGTCGGAATATTTCCAAGACGCCGCCCATGGCTTACGTGGGCTGCCCCATGTTATCGACGTGCGCAGCATTGGTTTGGTCGCCGGCATCGAGTTGCAGCCCATGGCCGACAAGCCCACCGTGCGCGCGTTCGAGGCCTTCTTGCGATGTTTCGACAAGAACGTGTTGATACGCACCACGGGCGAAACGATCGCATTGTCGCCGCCGTTGATCGCCGAGAAAAAACACATCGATCAGTTATTCGGAACGATCGCCGATGTGTTGAAGACGTTGCCGTAATGCTGTGGGATGAAGGTCAGCGAGGTCATGGAGAAATTACGTAACGATGGCTGGATATGGGTGGCGACGGGGAGCCACAGGCAATTCAAACATCCTGAGAAACCGGGGCGCATTACCGTGCCTGGCAAACCAAGTGATGACTTGGCGCCGGGAACCCTGAACAACATCCTTAAACAAGCCGCCCTGAAGGACTAATATCACCATGCGCTACGCCATCGTCATCGAAAAAGCCGAAAATAATTTCTCTGCCTATGTCCCCGATCTACCGGGCTGCGTCGCCACGGGAACGACCGTCGAGGAATCTGAAAGTGAAATGCACGCGGCCATCGAATTTCACTTGCAAGGAATGAAAGAGGACGGCCTGACTATCCCAGAGCCTGCAAGTCAAGTGGAGTACATCGAGATCCCGGCGTAGCTAAATTACTATGCTGGGTCGCAGACTCGTCAAATCCTGAAGTTTGCAATGAAATTCGTCATCGCCCAAATGAACCACGAGACCAACACCTTCTCGCCGGTTCTCACACCTTTGTCTGCGTTCGGTAACAACGGCCCCTACTTCGGCCGCGCCGCCTATGAGGCAATGCGCAATACCGCCATGGCGATGGCCGCGTTTATCAAGCATGCGGAAAATTTTGGCGCTGACATCGAGACACCCGTCGCTGCCATGGCACCGCCGTCCGGGCCCGTGGCGGCAGATGCCTATCGAATCATCTGCGATGCCATCTGTGGCGCCGTCGCAACAGGTTGCGATGCGTTGTTGCTTGATCTGCATGGCGCGATGGTCGCGGAAAACAGTGACGACGGCGAGGGGGATTTGCTCGAACGCCTGCGTAAACTCGCCCCGGCATTACCCATCGCGGTTGCGCTGGATTTACACGCTAACGTCACGCAGAAAATGGTCGACAATTGCGACGTCATCGCGGGTTACAAAACCTATCCCCACGTAGACATGTACGAGGCCGGCGACTTGGCCGGTCATATTTTGTTGCGCTTTCTCAAAGGCGAGATCAAGCCGGTGATGGCGTGGGGGAATCGGCCGATCTTAGCGCAGACGTTGAAGATGAATACCAGCGAAGGCGCGATGCGTGATTTTGTTCAAGCCGCAAAAAATGCGGAGGCGAAAGGCTTACTTGCGGCCACGGCCTTTGGCGGCTTTCCGCTGGCGGACATTCACGATGCGGGTTTAAGCGCCGTCGTCGTCGCCGACGACAATCGCGCACAAGCTGAATCGGCTTGCGCGGAAATTCTTGATCTCGCTTGGCAACGGCGCGAAGAATTTATTTTCTACGGCGAACCGCTCAGCGATTCCATCGATAGAGCGATGCAAATTGACGAAGGCCCAATTCTGTTGCTTGATCACTGCGACAACTGTGCATCGGGCGGAACGCAAGACACCATGCGGGTCCTGGCAGAGGCACTGCGGAGAGGCGCGTCAAATATAGCTGTTGGGCCGATCCGCGATGCCGAGGCAGTAGCGCGCTGCATCGCGGCCGGCGTCGGCGCGACCATTACGCTGCCCGTCGGCGGAAAAATGGACATGCCGAGCATCGGCTTGCACCGCGAGCCATTGGAACTGAGCGGTGTAGTGCGCGCCATCACCGACGGCGAATACACCATCACCGGGCCGCAACTAACCGGCGTGCGCAGCTACATGGGACGCACCGTGGTGCTCGATACCGGCGCGGCAGAAGTCGTGATCTGCGAACGCGCGCAAGAGCCATGGGATCTGGGCGTGTTCACCAGCGTTGGCATCGATCCACGGCGTAAGAAATTTTTGATCTTGAAATCGCGCATGTATTATCGCCCGGTGTTTCTGCCGATTGCGAAGGCGGCGATTGAATGTAACGGCGTAGGCGTGACGAGTTCGGACTGGACGCTATTTCCTTACAAAAAAATCCGTCGTCCGATCTTTCCGCTGGATTCGTAGCTCATTCCATTTCTAAATCAAAAAGGACGCGAAGGCGAGCCGCAGACAGTGCAACTGCACGGCAAGGCGAAGCCGACAAAGTAATTTTTGATTTAGAAATGGAATTACCCGCCTTGGCGAGAACTCGATGGGTCTGCAGCGAGTGCGACGCCGATCATGCTGTCTCGCGTCACCAGTGTTGCGAGTTCGACTTCGTCATAGGACTCGGTTCCTTCGGGCCGCAACGGCATCACCAGATAACGCATATCCGCCGTGCTGTCGTGCACGCGAACCTCGACATGGTGGTCAATCTCAGTGCCAAATTCACTTAACACTGCGCGTGGCTCACGTACCGCGCGGCTGCGATAACTTTTGCTCTTGTACCAATCGGGCGGTAAACCTAGCAACATGCGTGGATAGCAGGAGCACAGCGTGCACACGACGAGGTTATGCACCGACTCGGTATTTTCCAGCACGATCAGTTTGGTCGGGCCGACTTCGATGCCAATCTCCTGCGCCGCCGCGCTGCCGTTGGCAAGCGCGCGCGTTTTGTAGTCTACGTCTAGCCACGCTTTTGCAACCATCCGCGCGCCAATACCCGCGTTGCGGCCATCCATCGCCTCCACTTGGCGACGCACATCGTCGGCGGAAAAAATATTTCTCTCAATGAGCAATTCGCGCAGCGCGATTTCCATGACTTGGTAATACTCATTCGGCCCCGCGTCGCCTCGTCCCGCACCGCGCAGATCAAATAAACCATAACGACGATAGCTGCTCATGGCCGATTCCCCGCCGCTTCAAGCCAGTGTTGATAAATCTCAATCTCGATTGTGTCGTTCGCCTGACCCGCGTAATCCGGCCACAGGTCACGCTGGGTGAAGCGCACGCGATACAGCGGTTGGCGCGGCAAGCCGGATCGCCCATAGGCCAGCTCCTCGGGATTTCCGAACACGCCACACAGCCGCTCAACCGTGCCGGCATGACCCCGGACATACCAAGGCGTGCGGATGTGTCCCGGCGCAAACGCCTCGCGCACGGTCACGCGATCGCCGACGTGAAAACATGGCGTGACCGCGTCAATGCTCATGCTTGCTCCTTGCGTTGCCGTGCTTCCACCTCGGCCATCTTGCGGCTCAGTTCGTCGATGTTGATCACGCCGCGCTGAATCATCGTCTGCGTGACGGAATAGATCCAACGCTCGTAATAACTCATCTGATCATAGGCGCCGGTGCCGATGCTCTCGATATTACGCCGCAGTTCGTCGACACTCACCAGTTGGCGGCTGGGGTGCGAAAGCAACATCATTAGCGCGTCCACGCGTTTTTCCCACAACGCGAAATCGTGCTCATTGCGTTCCACCGCTCCCGCCGGTAACCCGCCTATGTCGTGATAACCGCGCATCATGGTGATGTACTCATATTTTCTATTCCGGTAACGTCTTACCCGACCCGCCCATCTCCGATGGTATATCTTGCATTTTCGGTAATCCGTCATGCACTTGCAGCACGGTCTCTTCGTAGAACAGATGCAGATGCGGCTCGAACGGAAAATCAGGAATCACGGCAGAGTAAACGTCGGTCAGACCGAAGCCAGGATGAACCGTGAAGACATGTCCACCGCAGGTCTTGCACCACTTGCGGTAACTCTGCTCGGTCTTATTGTAGGTGCCAATATTGTCCGCCCCTTTTGTCAGCACGACCGCGTCAGGTTTCCACAGTGTGAAGGCGTTGATCGGCCCCGCCGACCACTTCCTGCATGAATCACAATGGCAATAACCCATGGCGGCCGGCGCGCCGGTCACGGTGAGCTGCACCGCGCCGCAAAAGCAACTGCCGCTGTAGGTTTTCTCGTTGCTCATGAGTCCCTCCTCAACTGTTAGATATTGTGGGTCGCCGAGCGCTGGGCACAAGCCGGCAGGAAAATCAAACGCTATTTGCTTATACGGCGAATGTATCGTGTAGCCAGTAAATCGTCAATGCCGGAACCGCCTTGCGGCTGGAGCCTGACTTAAATTTTTTTGTAAGCCTGCCACTCCAAACGGCAATTAGGATGCGCCTCTCCAGCCTTACTGCTCGTAGAACCCATATGGGCAACCCTCTCTGAGCATCTCATTAACGAATATTGCATCCATTATTTATTCTCGATGAGGCCCTCAAACGGGCTGAGATCAACGCGGTCAATACAAACCATCTGGATTGTCTCGCCGCAACGCGCGATACTGTTACAAATTTAATTGGGGGACAACATGAAAACCATACTTGAACACGCCGCCCATCTCGCGGCGGGCAAAATCAGCAGCCGCGCAATTATCGAAGCGGCGCTGGCAAAAATCGACGATCCCGCCGGCGAAGGCGCGCGCACTTACATCAAAGTTTATCGCGAGGCCGCGCTGGCGGAAGCCAAGGCGTCCGATAGTTTGCGCAAACACGGCATCGTGCCCTCGCTGCTGGCGGGCTTACCGATTTCGCTCAAGGATTTATTCGACGTGGCGGGAGATGTAACAATGGCGGGCGTGAAGGCCCACCAGCATTACCCGGCGGCCACCCACGACGCGCCCATCGTCGCGCGGTTGCGCGCCG
>JBDSJK010000034.1:0-7952 GCA_039917535.1 Burkholderiales bacterium | reverse complement strand
GTCAATTCTTTTTACGCGGATCGTCCCCCGAATTCATATAGGTGATGCCGCTGCCGGGACCCATGCCGCTTTCTTGGATAATGACTTCATCCTTAGTCGCGCTGAAATGGGGCATATCGGCGGGCGTACTGTAGAACGTTCCTGCACTGAAAGCTTGGAGTTTTGTTTCGTCGAACGTATCACCGATCGCGGAATAGTAAGTGCCTTTCAACACGGTCACGGTGCGCGTGTCAGGGTGTTTGTGCGGAGGCAACTTGTAGCCCGGAGGGAATTTCGCGCGGAAGATGAACGGCCCCGGTTGGTCAGGCGCGCCGTAAATCATCATAAATTGCATGGTGGGCGGAACCGTCGGATTGACGATCCATTTTTCTTCGCCGAGCGGCACGCTGGGTATGATGGCGTGGTTTTCGGCCATCGATGTTGCACTAACCAGAGCGCATATCAAGGATAAAAATAAAGTTTGCAATGGCGTCATGCATATCCTCGTTGCGACGAGCGGCCGTTCGAATACGACGAAGCGAACGGCCGCAGGCGCTTTATTTCTCGCTGATAGTTTTCAGATTGCCTAAGCAAGCTTTATACAGGCCGCCGATGAAACCAACGACACCGGCATCGCTTTCGCCTTCGGGCGGATTGTCGGCGCTATTGCGGCGCTTGAAACTGCCTTGCCAGGCGACGGTGGTGCCACCGCTTGCATTCGGCTTGATACCCATGGAGGAAAAATAATTCATAACGGGCAGCGGGGCGGGCTCATCAAAGTCGTAGGAGAACGTCATTGCGGCGGGGTCGAACGCCAATAGATTTTCCGTGAAGGTGGGGCCGTCTTTGACCGTCAGGGAACGCTTCGCGCCGATTACGCCGTCTTTGCCGGCGACGATGTCGCTTTTCGCAAACGGCGGACACCAGTTGATCAGGCCTTCGAACTTGCTGACTTTGGCCCACACCTCGGCGGGCTTTGCGTTGATTTCGACGATTTCAACAATCGTCAACAGCGGTTGAGCGGCAAAGCTCGCGATGGGCGCGAGCAGCAGGGCGCCAAGGCTGATGCAGGCAACTTTTTTCATCTTTTCTCCTAAAGCAGTAATCGGTAATGGTTAATATGCTGGCACTAGTCATGATCACCCGTTGTTTTTTACCGGTGATATGCGCAATATATCAAAATAGCGTTAGTAACGATACGCCTAGAACAACGCGTTTAATGGAGTAATGATGAAAGCAATTGCTGTTGCTATCCTGGTGTGGACCCTGGTGGGCTGTGTGGCGCAAGGATTGACCACGACGCATAAGGAATTGGACGCCGCGCCCTACGGCACGGCGACGTTTAGCCCCTATGCCGACATTGATGAGGTCCAGCAGCTCAAGGCTGTGTACGACTTTTATTTCCCCGATCCCAACAGCGTGTCACTGGTGCTGTCGTCCATCAATTCACTCATGACCCAGGTGGCAGAATTCGGTCCCCGCGACTTTGAACCGCTCAAGATCGTGGTGGTGTCCCATGGGCCGGAATTGGTGGTATTCGCGAAGCGCAACTATGCTAAATACAAAAATATTGTTGATCGCGCTGCAAGCATGGCGCAGCAAGGTGTGCGCTTTGAAATCTGCCGTGGTGCTGCGGCGTCGCTGAATTTCAAAGCGGAAGATTTCCACGGTTTTGCCACCGTCGTGCCGTCGGGCCCCTACGCGCTGACGTACTGGCAAATGAAAGGCTATGGTCTAATCCCCGGCGGTTTGACCGATCCACAACGCTATATCAATTCGTTCAACAAAAACGACATCCCGTTGAAGTCAAACGGGGAGTCAGTTGGAAAAAACTAAAAGGTGTTATCTGTTACGGCGGTTTACCCAGCGTAAGCGAATAATGGTCAACGCCGCCACCAGCAGCAAAGCGCCGGAGAGTTGGCCCATGCGCGCGTCAGCAACGGCAAGGGCAATCACGCCACTGATGGTGTAAACGTAGGGAGAAAGTTCGTACCAGACTGTTTCCAAGTCCATTATTTTTCCTTATGACCGCCTCAGCGGCGCTTGTTGTTACCGGGCCTCTACGCACCATGCACGATGCTCTTAGTCATTCAGCTATAGCATATCAAAACGCGCCCAGCAAGAAAATTGCCACGTTTAAGCCCAAAGCCGCCATCCAAACCAGTGAACGCAGTCTCGCCTGGTCGGCTAAGTAGCAGGCAACGTAGGCGATGCGAGCCACGACATACAATGCGGACAAGGCATTCAACAGCGCTTGGTCGGCATGCAACTGGTGGGCGATAATCACGGCAGCCGCGAAAAATGGGAAGGCTTCAAAGCCGTTTAAATGGGCCGCATGGGCGCGGGCCGGCATGCCCTGCAGGCGCCCCAGCCAGGCGCGGGGATCGTGGTTGTCGAACTGCTTGTTCGATTTCGCGATTGCGACGGTGAAGTAAGGCAACAGGGCAGCGATCAGAATGCACCAATAGGCAAGGGTCATGTCTGGTTCTCTTTAACGGGTTGTGTTGACTTGTTAGAATGGACAGCTGGTAAATTTTACTTCAACCCACTATAACGCAAGACTAGCCGGCGCGCTGCTGCCCATTACATAACAACCCATGAAAATCCTCTACCATCATCGCATCCGATCCAAGGATGGTCAGTACGTGCATCTGGAAGAAATGGTCACGGCGCTACGCGCCCTCGGCCATGAAGTGATCCTGGTCGGACCCAAGGCCACGGAGGAGGAAGAATTCGGCTCCGACGCGGGCATAGTCGCGATGCTGAAAAAATTGCTACCGGGCGCGATGTATGAAACTCTGGAACTCGGCTACAGCTTGATCGCCTACCGCAAGCTCAAGCGGGCAGCTTTGCTGCACAAACCCGATGGCCTCTACGAGCGCTACAACTTATTTCTACCCAGCGGCGTGTGGTTGCGTAAAAAACTTGGCTTGCCGATGTTGCTGGAAATCAATGCGCCACTGTTTGCCGAGCGAAGCAAGTACGATGGCATTCGGCTCAAAAGCCTGGCGCAATGGTCGGAACGCTACGCCTGGCGTGGCGCGGACTATGCCTTACCAGTCACGCAAGTGCTCGGCGATTTAGTGGCGGAGCAGGGTGTGGAGCGGAAAAAAATTGTCGTCGTGCCGAACGGCATTAACCGGGAACGCTTCACCAGGGGTCATGATCGCGAAGCCTCGAAACAGAAGCTCGGCGTGGCCGGCAAGTTGGTGCTGGGGTTCACCGGATTTGTGCGCGAGTGGCACGGGCTGGATGGCGTGATCGACATGCTGGCGCGGCGCAAGGACAAAAATCGTCACCTCATCGTCGTGGGCGACGGGCCACACCTGGCGGTGCTCAAGGAGCAGGCGCGGCGGCTGGGCATCGCCGGTCAGGTGACCTTCACCGGCATCGTCGCGCGCGATCAAGTAGCCGACTACGTCGCCGCTTTTGACGTAGCGTTGCAGCCCGCCGTCGTGGCCTACGCGTCGCCGCTCAAGTTGTTTGAATATTTGGCGATGGGCTGCGCAATTGTGGCGCCGGCGCAAGCCAACATCATGGAAATTTTGCACGACGGACAGAACGCACTGTTGTTCGATCCCCAAGATACAACCGGATTAGCCAAGGCCATAGAGCGGCTCTGCGACGACGAGGACTTGCGCAAACGCGTCGCTGTTGGTGCTTACGACACCATAGCGGCGCAGGGCCTGACGTGGAAGCGTAACGCCGAACGGGTCGTGGAATTATTCGAATCTTTGCAAAAGGCATAGCTGCGGGCCATATCTAGTGCGGCTCTCAGGCCATGCATCGCCACGAGCCGCATCCAGATTGGCTCGTGGCGATGGTCTTCCTAAGCTGCTACCAGGTATAGCGAACCGTATAGCGCACCACTGCCTCGCTGCCCTTTGCTATTTTCACTGGGAAATGCACGGTGTTGGCATCTTGTTTTTCATGGGGCTGTGACCCCTTGAGAATGCGCCAATTGTTCCAGCGGGAGAGGTTTTCCCTCGCAATCACCGTGACCGCTTCGTCTTTCTGGTTGCGCAGCTTGATCTCGATGTCTTCTTCCATCCATTTCGCATTGGTGTCGATGCGGAAATCCACCTGGCGACGCTCGCCGATGACATCAAACGCGCTGCCGAGCTTGATGCGGGCTTTCTCATTTTTCGGTGTGTGGTCGATGCGATCTTCGCCGACAAACTCCAGGCTGTTGTCTGCCGTATCCAGCTTGCTCACGCGGATGCGCCCCGCCGGCAGCGGCATGCCCATGTTGTTCTCTTTACTATTTTTGAAAGTGAGATACACATCGACTTTCTTGTTGGATTCCAAACCATAATTTCGATCCAGCATCGGGCTGCCGTATCCATAGAAAGGATTTGCCTGGCCGTAGTAGAGCAAGGTTTTTTCGCAGGCGACATCGCGCGCCGCGGGGAAAAGCTCAATCTGCTTGGTGGAATTGTTGGGCAATGTGGTGGGAAAACCCAAGGTGTAAAGATGATATTCGAAGAATGTTTTTTCTGCGAAGGCGGGCGTAGCGTCCGCCTTTGCCATCTCCGCCACGCGACCTTTCATCATCATGCGCGGCGCGGGCTGCCCGCGCTGCACATCGCCGGCGATGAGCCTGAGTTTGGCATCCTGATAACTACCGCCCGATTGATTCAAGATGCTCACCCACGCACCGGTGTCGAGCTTGCAGGAATTGGCGTCTTTGCCTTCTGAGTAAGTAAAGTTGTAGTCCGCCCACCAGGTTATGCCGGTAGTTTGGTAAGCCACGCGCGTGCGGTGCGCGCCAGGTTTGGTTGTGGCGACATCCCACACCAACGTCGGCTTAGTGATCAAGCCGCCGGGCAGTTTGGGCAGCTTCACGCCCGCGTAGCCGTTGACGATGCGCACGCTGCCGTCGCTACTTTTTAGAATCAGATGGCCGGCTGTGCTGGTTAGGACGCCGGTGATGGTTTCGGTTTTATCGCCGCGCTGTTGCTCGACGGTGATTTCATTGTCGATGTATTTTTCCAGCAGTTTGTCGGTGCTGACTAAATCGAATTGATAGTTTTGCTCGATGACTCGCGTGCCCTCTGGGTCCGTCAGCGAAGTAAACGAGACGGTTGTGGGATCGATCTGCGCCGCCACATCGGTGAAGCGAATCAGCGTGCGGCCTTTGTCCAGATTCATGGTGCGCTCCTGGCGAATCAGCGCATAGCCGGGAATGCTTTGTCCCTGACCGCCGTTGCGATATTGCTCCGGAGAAATCGAGCCCGCTTGCGCAGAGCTGTAAATGGTCAGTGCGGTGTCGGCGCTTCCCTGGACGTCAGCGGCGGCGGCGGAAAGCGCCAGGGGTGCAGCGCACAGGGTAGCGAGTATTTTCTTGGTCATTTGTGATTCCTTCTTGGTTAAGTTGTCAGGGCAGACCTGTTAACGTGCGGCAGCGTGTTTAGGGTTAATGGCCAGCGAAAATTTCTAACTGTTTGATGCAAAACTAATGCGCGAGTCAGTTTTTGCAAATAGCCACGTTGCAATCGGGAGGGTAAGCGCAGCATAATAGGATTTGATATAGGACGAGCAATTGCCAAACCTTACTTGAGCAAGGAGTAGACCATGACAGAAGTAACCTATAGCCAACGGCTCAATGCCGTCGATGCAAGTGCCCTGTTGCAACGTTTTATGCCGAGAAAAAATGCACTGGAATGGCTCAGTCATGATCGGAAAATTGACCCCGTTATACCGTTTTCCATGCAGGCCGGAAACATTTTCTACGACAGGCGTGAGCTGGAATACTTTGTCTCGCATTGCCTGGTCAATCAACAGCCGGTCAATGTTAGCGAGCGGCGCAACCGGACCGATCGGCGTTACCAAGAAGAGCGCCGCCGGCAGCCGAATGTTCGTCTGTCACTCGTGGCCGAACGGCGCCGCTTTGTTGCACCGGATCGGCGTGCATCCGTGGCGAGGGATCGCAGAGTGTGAGCGCGATGCGGCGGCGCGATGTGCTGAGGTTGGCCGCAAGTGCCGCGCTGTTGCCGATGGCGCGGCTTGGTTTTGCGGCAGGCCGTTTAACCACACCGCCCCAAGCAGAAGGTCCGTTTTATCCGCGCGAGTTTCCAGTTGATAAGGATAGCGATTTAACGACGATCGCCGGGCGCGATGGTGTTGCGGTTGGCCAAATTATTACCGTCTCGGGTCAAGTGTTAGATCGCGATGGTGGTGCAAAAAATAGCGTCAGGGTGGAAATTTGGCAGGTCAACGGTTATGGCCGTTATCATCATCAAGACGATACGTCCAACAAGCCGATAGATCCTAATTTTCAGGGCTATGGCGTGCTGCTTACGGATAGCGAAGGCCGCTACAGCTTTCGCACCGTTCAGCCTGTCGCTTATCCCGGCCGTGCGCCGCACATACATTTCGCCCTCACACCGCGTACCGGGCCGCCATTGATTACGCAGCTGTACGTGGCGGGCGCGCCGCAGAATGACAGCGATTTTTTGCTTAACGGTATCCGCGACAAGACCCAGCGTGCGGCGCTGATTGTAGCGTTGGAAACCGTACGCGGTGGCGGTGAACTGGCCGGAGAATTCAATATCGTTCTGCCCGGTTGAAGTAGTTTCATCACCGCAAAAACTTCAATGGCTACACAACCATTGCAGATATTGCTCTACGGCGTGCTGGTCTACGATTTGCTCGACACGCTGCAAGACAAGCTCAACATGCCCGCAACCATTACGCGCCTGAAGGAAAACGCGCCGCCGGAAGTGCTGGCCGAGCACCTGGCCAACGCCGATGTCGTGATCGCGCTCCATTATGAACACATGCCACCGGCGCCGAAGCTACGGCTGCTACAAGTCCCCGGTGCGGGATTAGACCGGATTAAGTTTGACCTGGTGCCACAGCAAGCAACCATCTGCAACGCCTACGGCCACGATGTTGCAGGTGGCGAATATGTGGTGCTCGCTATGTTGGCATGGTGTCATGAGTTTGTTCCCGCCCATGAGTCGCTCAAAGCCGGAAGCTGGGTCATGAGCGGCCGCACCGGCGCGCCGTTGCACGAGGAGCTTTACGGCAAGACCGTGGGAATTTTGGGTCTTGGCCCGATTGGGTTAGCCGCGGCGCGTCTGGCAAAAGCCTTTGGCACCACGGTGTTGGGCTGCAATCGCACCCAGCGCGACAAACCGAGTTTTGTCGACGGGCTTTACCCGATTTCTGGACTGCATGACTTTTTAGCGCGTTGCGATTTTGTTGCGGTTTGCATTGCGCAAACGCCGCAAACCATCGGTCTCATCAACCGCGACAGTTTTCAACATATGAAACCCAATGCAGCAATCATAAACGTGGCGCGTGGTTTGGTGATCGACGAGGGCGCTTTATACGAAGCGCTGCGAGATCGCCGTATCGCGGGCGCGATCATCGACGCTTGGTACAACTATCCAACGCCGGACAACCTCCACATCCCGCCTTCCAAGCATCCGTTTCACGAATTGCCCAACGTGCTCATGACACCCCATTCGTCCATTTGGACGAGGGGCATGATAGCGCGCCGCTGGACGCAAATCGCGAACAATATCGATGCCTATGCCTCCGGGAAGGCGTTGTGTAATGTGGTGCGAGAGGCGGTTATTTGAATGGGGTTGTCTATGGTCGAGCCGAGCGTGCTTTTGAACCGGGTGTCGTTTTGATATTGATTACTTCGCGGTCGCAACTGATGCGATTGCGTCCCTGGGTCTTGGCCAGGTAGAGGGCTTTGTCGGCTCGCGCCAACGTAGTGGCGATTTCTTCACGCGGACGGTATTGGGTCAGCCCGATTGAAACCGTAACGGCGCCATCAATTTGAAACGCCTGCCATTTCAGCACTTCGATTTCCTTGCGTACCCGCTCGGCGTAGACGCATGCGCCATCCAGCGATGTTTCCGACAAAACGAGCAGGAATTCATCACCGCCATAACGACCGAAGTAATCCGTTGTGCGGACATCTCGCTGCATGACGG
Source organism: Burkholderiales bacterium (assembly GCA_039917535.1). Taxonomy (GTDB): domain Bacteria; phylum Pseudomonadota; class Gammaproteobacteria; order Burkholderiales; family JALYOK01; genus JBDSJK01. The sequence goes on along the minus strand of JBDSJK010000034.1, from coordinate 21 downwards.
CGCTCAGCGTTTTAAGCACTT
>JBDSJK010000033.1:0-6167 GCA_039917535.1 Burkholderiales bacterium | reverse complement strand
GATCACGACCCACGCGCAAAACAAATATGACACGGGCGCCACCGATTCCGAAATCAAGATTGGCCAAACCATGCCCTACAGCGGCCCGGCATCGGCCTACGGCGTCATCGGCAAAACCGAGCAAGCCTACATGAAAATGATCAACGATCAGGGCGGGATCAACGGCCGCAAGATCAATTTGATCAGCCTCGATGACGGCTACTCGCCACCTCGCGCGGTGGAGCAAGTGCGCAAGCTGGTGGAGCTGGACGAGGTGTTGTTCCTGTGGCAAACCCTGGGCACGCCGTCCAATTCGGCGATCCACAAGTATGTGAACGCGAAAAAGATCCCGCACATCTTCCTAGCCACCGGCGCGACCAAGTGGGGCGATCCCAAGAATTTCCCGTGGACCATGGGCGGACAACCGGCGTATCAGACCGAAGCCCATATCTACGCCCGGTACCTGCTAAAAACCAAGCCCGACGCCAAGATCGCCGTGCTCTATCAGAACGACGACTACGGCAAGGATTTGGTCAAGGGTTTGAAAGACGGCCTCGGCGACAAAGCCGCGAAGATGATCGTGGGCGAAGTATCCTACGAAGTCACCGATCCGACGGTGGATTCCCAAGTCGTGACGCTCAAAGGAACCGGCGCGGACACTTTATTCCATTTCGCGACGCCGAAATTTGCTGCGCAGTCCATCCGCAAGGTTTATGACATCGGCTGGCGGCCTTTGCAGTTTGTGAACAACGTCTCGGCGCAAGTCCAGTCGGTTCTCATCCCCGCCGGGTTGGAAAAATCCACCGGGCTGATCACGGCGAGCTACATCAAAGACGTGAACGATCCGCAATGGGCCGATGCAAAAGACGTGAAAGACTATTTCGCGTTCATGAAAAAATATTTCCCCGACGGTGATCCGAAGGAATACAACAGCGCCTACGGTTATATGCAGGCCAGCATGTTGATGCAAGTGCTGAAACAAGCAGGCAACGATCTCACCCGCGAGAACATCATGCGCCAGGCCGCAAATCTGAAAAACATTGAGCTTCCGATCCTCTTGCCGGGCATAAAAGTCAACACCAGCCCCACGGACTTTTACCCCATCGAGCAACAGATGATGGCGAAATTCGATGGCAAGGAATGGAAAAATTTCGGCGAGTTATTGGATAAGCAATAGCCCTGTTTGATCCCATAGTCCGTCTTTCTAACAGAGAGGCGGACCCCACTTTTATATCGATCACCCATTATGTCCAACCGACGTTTAAAATTCTGGGGCTGGGGATTTGAAGATACCCTGCTGTCAGCCAATGAAATAGCGCTTCTTGAAGGCAATTACGCCAAGCGCCTTGCTGTGAGCGGCTTCCAGGCTACCCCCGCTCCCAAGGCCGAAGAAATCACGTTGCGTAAGCCGCGTCTCGACATTCCGAGTAGCTTGCAAAATATTTGCACGACGGATCACTACGAGCGCCTACTGCACAGTTACGGCAAGTCTTTTTTCGACAGCGCCCGTGCCTTCACCCGTGATTTTTCCAACCCGCCCGACGTGATTGCTTTACCGAAAAACGAGCAAGACATTATCGATGTGCTCGACTGGTGCGGTCGCGAAGATGCGATAGTAATTCCCTTTGGTGGCGGTTCCAGCGTCGTCGGCGGCGTTGAGCCGCCGTCGGGAAAATACGCCGAACGTCCTGTGGTCACAATTGATTTGCGCAATCTCAACCAGGTGTTGGAAATTGATGAAAAATCGCAAAGTGCGCGCATTCAGGGCGGCATGTTTGGTCCGGCGCTGGAAGCGGCTCTCAAGACCAAAGGCCTGACGCTGCGTCACCTCCCGCAGTCGTTTGAGTTCTCCACCCTCGGCGGCTGGATCGTCACTCGCGGCGGCGGTCACTACGCCACGCTCTACACGCACATCGACGATCTGGTGGAAAGCATACGCAGCGTCACACCGATCGGCGTGATGGAATCGCGCCGTCTGCCCGGTTCCGGTGCGGGCCCCAGCCCGGATCGCATGATGATCGGCTCCGAAGGCACGCTCGGCATCGTCACGGAAGCGTGGATGAAGGTGCGCAAACGCCCGGTTTTTCGCGCCAATACGTCGGTCTACTTCAAAGATTTTTACCAGGCTGCCGACTGTGTGCGCGCCATTGCTCAGGCCCATCTTTACCCGAGCAATTGCCGTTTAGTCGATGCCACGGAAGCGGCGTTGACCGGCGCGGGCGACGGCACGCAGCACATGGTCGTGCTGGCGTTTGAATCTGCCGATCATCCCGTTACTGAGTGGATGAAGCGCACATTGGAATTGGTCGCCGATTACGGTGGCGAATACGACAAGCAAGCGCTGCAAAGCGAAGCGGGCAACCGCGAAGGCGCGGCGGGGCAATGGCGCGACAGCTTTATCCGCATGCCCTACTTCCGCGAGAATCTCACGGCGCGCGGCATCATTACCGAGACGTTCGAGAGCGCAATCACCTGGGACAAGCTGAATGATTTCCACAGCAACATCATGGACGCCACCCATCGCGCCATCAAGGAAGCAACCGGGCAAGCAGGCATTGTCACCTGTCGTTTCACCCACGTCTATCCCGATGGTGCAGCGCCCTATTTCAGCTTTCACGGGCTAGGCGATAAAAACAACCTGGTCGAGCAATGCTGGCGCATCAAGCGCATCGTGTCTGACGTGCTCATCAAACACGGCGGGACCATTACCCACCATCACGCCGTCGGGCGCGATCATCGTGCCTGGTACGACAAACAACGGCCCGATGTTTTCGCCAAAGCGTTTGTCGCCGCTAAGAAGGCGCTGGATCCGAAGGGTATGTTGAATCCTGGCGTATTGATTGATCCGTAGCGAAAAGTTTGTCGTTGCAAAGGCTGTTCGTCGCAATGAAAAGTGTCTATTGATTTATCGTTGACTAGTCTCCATATTAGCGATCATGGAGCAACACTTTCGCTCGCTTAGCAACACAACTGTCCACGGAGGACTACCGCTACTATGAAACTTAATTTTCGCACCGCCAGCAGCATCGCCACCGCCCTTGCTTTTTTGAGCGTGGGCCTCACATTAACGGAAGACAGTTACGCCCGCGCGGGTGGCGGCTTTAAGGGCGGCGGATCGCGCGGCGGCACGACCTATCGCAGCCAAGGCTCAATGGGGAGCAAGACTTACAACACGGCGCCAACCTCACCCGCTAAGCCCATCGAACGTAGCCAAACTACCAACGCCGGCGCAAGTTCCACCAACAATGTGTTCGGCCAACCGGCTGCAGCCAATGCGCCAAGAGCCGCGTCACCCTTGCCTTCTGGCGCAGGCATGGCCAGCGGCGGCTCGTGGATGCAACGTAACCCCATGTTGACAGGACTCGGCGCCGGATTATTTGGCTCCTGGCTCGGCAGCAAAATCTTTGGCGGCGACCAACACATGGCAAGCAGTAACAGCGGTAACAGCGGTGACAACGGCTGGTCGACCGCCGCCGAGCAAGCGCCCGCTGCCTCTTCGTTTGGCACCTTGCTGAAATATCTACTCATCGGCGGCGTGTGCTGGTTTTTGTATCGCCGCTTTAAAGGCCGGGCCAACCCTGTGACGACCAGCATCGGCGGCGGGAATATCACGCCGCGTGTGGACTTGCCGCAGGAGCCCGTGTTAATGGGCCGTAGCGCCAGCATTGATGCGCCTTCTGGCACATCGGTTTCGGCAACCGACACGGCTTCATTCGTACAATTGCTCACCACCATACAGGCCGCGTGGTCTCAGCAAAAGATGTCAGCTTTAAAAACTGTAATGACGCCCGAAATGGTTGAGTATTTCTCCGACGCTTTGGCAAACAACGTCAGCCAGGGCGTCGAGAACCACATCGAGCATATTGCCAACGCAACGGCTGAGCTAGTCGAAACCTGGGAGGAACCCGATGTCAGCTATGTAACCGCAGACATGCGCTGGGACGCGATCGACTACACGACAAAGATGGAAACGTCAGAACTTGTAGAGGGTGATTCAACCCGCCCGGTAGCCAGTCGCGAAATTTGGACGTTCGTGCGAGCGAAGCCTGATGGAAAATGGTTGTTGTCCGCGATTCAGCAAGCTGCTTAGAGAACTTTTAGCGCTACATTTCGACCTGGGCGCCTAACTCTATCACGCGGTTAGGCGGCAGGCCGAAATACTCCGCTGCGTTGCCCGCATTGCGCGACATGCTGGCGAACAGTTTTTCTCGCCACAAGGCCATGCCGTCTCCGGGTACAGGAATGATGGTTTCACGCCCCAAAAAAAATGACGTTTCAAGCATGTTGAATTCGAGCCCTTCCATGCTGCAAAGCTGAAGCGCCTTGGGAATGTCGATATCATTTTTAAAACCGTAGTTGATGGTGATGCGGTAGCAGTTCTTCCCCAGCGACTCGACTGTCGTGCGCTCGCCGAAGCGCACCCAGGGCACTTCTTTCATCACCACGGTCATAAATACCAAGCGCTCGTGCAGCACCTTATTGTGCGCCAGGTTATGCAGTAGAGCGTTCGGGACGCTGTTTGGATCGGCGATCATAAACACAGCGGTTCCCCATACCCGCACGGGCGGATCGGCAAATAGAGAATCAAGAAACGACCTCAGGTCTATAGCTTGAGTGCGCATGCGCGACCGGAGTATCTCACGGCCCCGTTTCCAGGTGATCATAAGGGTGAATATCAAAAGACCAATCACCAGCGGGAACCAGCCGCCTTGTGCGATCTTGAGCAGGTTCGCGGAAAAAAACAGTGCATCCACCGCGAAAAATAGCACCGTTGCCACGATACATAAAATCCAGTTGTACCCCCAGCTATAACGGAGAACAAAAAAAGTTAAGAGTGTAGTAATCAGCATAGTGCCGGTCACCGCGACACCGTAAGCGGAAGCCAGGTTAGATGATGAACCAAAACTCAATACCACCGCGATGATCACGATCAGCAAGAACCAGTTGATCATGGGAATGTAGATTTGGCCGATTTCCTTGGCGGAGGTGTGAGTGACACCCATGCGCGGTAGAAAGCCGAGTTGCATTGCCTGCTTGGTCATCGAATACGCGCCGGAAATAGTCGCCTGCGATGCAATCACGGTAGCCGCGGTCGCCAGTGCCACCATCGGATACAGCGCCCATGCCGGAAACATCAAATAGAATGGGTTCTCCAGCGCCTTGGCGTTAGTCAGCAGCAACGCGCCCTGGCCGAAATAGTTCAACACCAGTGAAGGCAATACCACGGCGAACCAGGCAGTGCGTATCGGCACCCGTCCAAAGTGTCCCAGGTCAGCGTATAGCGCCTCGGCGCCGGTCAAGGCAAGCACGATCGCGCCCAAACTGACGAAGCCAATCCAGCCGTGGCTGAAGAAAAATTTGAATCCCTCAAATGGATTCAACGCCGCAAGGATCTGCGGCGCTTTCACAATGTTCAGTACGCCTATTACGGCCAGCGCAATAAACCATGCCACCACAACCGGACCAAACACCATTCCGATACCCGCTGTGCCTTTACGCTGAGCAATGAAAAGGACGATCAATACCCATATCGTGAGCGGAACAATATAAGGCTTCAATAACGGTGTCGCGATTTCCATTCCTTCGATTGCGCTGAGCACGGAAATCGCCGGGGTGAGCACCGCATCGCCATAAAACAGCGCGGCGCCAAATGCGCCGGCCAAGAGCAAGGAGTTGCGCAAGCCGGGCCTGTTGGCAACCGACGAACTCGCTAACGCCAGCAGCGCCATGATGCCGCCCTCACCACGGTTATCCGCACGCAGTATCAACGTCACGTATTTAAGCGATACCACTACCATCAACGACCAGAAGATCAGCGAAAGCACGCCAATCAGATTCGCTTGATTCAAGGTCAAGCCGTTGTTGGGATTGAAGACTTCTTTAAGAGCGTAGAGCGGGCTGGTGCCGATGTCGCCATAGACCACACCCAGCGCGGCAAGGGAAAGCGCGGCGAAAGACTGTTTGCGAAAATTGTTGCTTGTTTTCATAACACCCCTCCCTGGGGAGACGTGATGCGGACTATATGCCTAAATTTGACGCGTTGCAACAATTTATGTTCAAGTGAAATATAGATTAAATAACCGAATACTTGCTCCGGAGAATGACAATGGAAAGTCTCACAATCTTATAGAATATACGCATCGTAATCACCCAAGGAGAATAAACCATGAACCCACGTTGGAAGCAAC
>JBDSJK010000032.1:0-4056 GCA_039917535.1 Burkholderiales bacterium | reverse complement strand
CCGCAGTAGATCCCCTACCCGATCCGTGATGGCGTATCGTCAATACCTCTGTGCCCTCGCACGTGCTCCAAGCTTCCTCATTCTGCGATTTTCTCACCTTCCTCAATCTCGTGACGACCCTAGCTAGTGTAGTGCGTCATAAATAATGGAACTTTTGTTTCCGTGCAGCCTCTCTGAGGCCAGGAGGGGGATACGATGCGAGTTGCCGAGCGCATTGAGCTGAACGCTGAGGATGATCGGCGGTTGCGAATTCTGTCCCAGCGCAAGGGCGTGGAGGCACGAGTGCAACTCAGGGCTCGAATTATTCTGGAGGCCGCCCGGGGCGCATCGCACCTGGAGAGGGCCCAATCGTTGGGCATTGAGCGGCGCGTGGTCCAGCGCTGGCGCAGCCGCTTTCTTCAAGCCGGGGTGGACGGATTGTTTAGCCGGTCTGTTCCAGACTCAACCCCAGTTCTAACGGTAATAGCACCCCTTGCGCGGTACGCATCTGGTCTGCCGTCTTGGCTCGCAATAAAGCTTGTCGCGCCACCGCTATATGCTCAACATCTGTCGCCACTCTTGCCATGATTGATCCTCGGATCGGGTCATGGCCATATTATTACTACTTTTAACGCAAAATGGAATAACCTATTTTTAAACGAAGAGACTTTCACTCACGATTGCTAAGCAACCCGAACGATGGCGACCCTGACGAACCGGCGTCAGCAGAACCCGTGAATGACCAAGTGCGAAGAGCACGAGAAAGCAATTGGGATCTGGCGCGCGAATTACCATTATGGCCCAGCATCGACGCATCGATGCGGTAGTACGAGGCCGGATATACGTCCGCAGTCCTACCCGATCGTCGAAGAACGGAATGCTTGCAAACGAGGAGGAGTCCATATACAGCCATTCGCCCAAGATTATTCGATCACCTTATTGGTTACCAAGCTTTTGCACAACAGCCGCCAGGAAATCCAAATCGTCGATGGAGTTTTTCCCCACTGGCTTCGGGCGCGCACCGAGCCCCACGACCACGACATTATTCTTGGGATTTATATAAAGGTATTGCCCGTGAATGCCCCGTCCCATGAATACCCCTTCATGGACGCTGCCAGCCTCAGCCTTAACGGTCCACCATTGGTAAGCATAGCCGTTGGGCTACTAACGCCCACGAGGGGCATGGTGCGGGTGGCGACAGCCAACCACCCATCCGGAACGATCTTCTTGCCGTCGATCTGCGCACCCTTGAGGATGAACTGTCCAAAGCGGCCAAAATCGCGCAGGGTTGCGAGCACCCCGCTTCCACCGACTTCATGCCCATTTGGTGAATCCAACCACCATGAGGCATCGGATTGCATCCCGAGAGGACTCCAGACCTTTTGCGACAGGTAATCAGCGAGATGCATCTTGGTGGCTGCCTATACGATTTCACCAATAAGTATCGTCTCTCCGGTGTTGTAGTTGTTCGCCGGGTCGGAGCGTGTCGGTAAACGCGCTGCTGCTATTCAATCGCTGCTGGGCACGGCTAAGTTTAACGGTATTGAACCGGGCGCCTGGCCTGAAGGACGTGCGGCAAAAACTCCCCACCTGGCCGAACAGCCGCATCGACGAATTACTGCCCCTGCGCTCGACCGTTAACACCTAACGCTACGCGTGTATACGTGGAGCGGTTGGACGCATACCAATTTTCTTCACTCAGAACCACTTGGATCCCCGCCGTAGCCTGCCCTCGAGTGCTTGAGTCGGGGGCGGGGACGCCGACCCATTTTTCATTCGGTTAGGGAATCGTCAATAAGTGACCGTACCAGGAGCCGCACCCAGTGTCTCTCGTGGCAAGGCATGGCCTGCCCGCCGCATCCCGCTTGGCTCGCAGCCTAGCCAAAATAGGCGGCGTGTACTTCCTTGTTATCACGCAATTCGTTCGCGCTCCCCGACGCCAGCACGCGTCCCTGCCCGAGCACGTAACCATGGTGGGAGATGGCGAGCGTCTGATGCACATTTTGTTCGACGAGAAAAACCGTCACGCCCTGAGCGTTCACTGCTTGGATGACGCGAAAATTCTCTTGCACGAACAGTGGCGACAAGCCCAGCGACGGCTCATCGATCAACAAACATTTGGGATTGGCCATCAGGCCACGGCCTATGGAAACCATGGCCTGTTCTCCACCGGAGAGGGTGCCGGCGAACTGCTGGTAGCGTTCTTTCAGGCGTGGAAAAATCTCCGTGACGTGATTCATCCGCGCGGCAATTTTGTTGGCATCGGTTTCTAGGTAAGCACCTAGCCTGAGATTTTCCACGACGGTCAAGCGTGGGAACACGCGCCGGCCTTCGGGGATGCAGGCAATGCCGCTGGCGATGACGCGGTGCGTGGGCGACTTCGTCAGTTCGGTTTCATCTAAGAATATCTGGCCGCTGCGCGGTGGTGTCAGGCCGAGTATGGCGCGTATCAAAGTCGTTTTGCCCGAGCCGTTGGCGCCGAGCAAACAGGTGATCTTGCCCGCTTCCGCGCGCAAACTTACGCCGGTCAGCACATCTGCTTTGTCGTAGCCCGCGGTGATGTTCTCGAGTCGGAGCGTCGCGGTCATGTCACCGTGCCTAAATATGCGGCTTGTACTTGTGAATCGGCGGCGACGTCGCGATAACGGCCTTCGGCGATTTTCTTGCCGAAGTTGAGCGCGATACAGCTCTCGGTCACGCGCTCAATGACAGACATTTCATGTTCGATGAGAATAACGCTGAGCTCAGGTGAGCGGGCTTTCACCACTAGCAAATCATCCATCAGCGCCCGGGTTTCGTCGAAAGTCATGCCGGCGGAAGGCTCGTCGAGCAACAATAATTTGGGTTTGCCGATCAGCGCGCGGCAGATCTCGACGCGACGACGATCTATCATCGTGAGACTCGCGACGGGTTCATTCATGCGCATCACCAGTGAAGCGCTGAAGCCGCGCAATAATTCCGTCGCGTTGTCGAATTGGTAGTCGATCTCAGCCGCAAGCGCGCTGCGCCGGGTGAGGCTTGACCACAGCCCGTGCTGCTGATGGCGATGGCTACCGATAACAATGTTGTCGAACACGGACAGCGGCAGACACAAGCGCGAACGCTGAAAAGTACGCGCCACACCGCTCTCAAAAATTCGTTGCGGGCTTGCAGTGGTCATGTCGTTTTCGGCAAAGTGAATACGCCCGTCGGTCGGCGTGTATAGCCCGGTGAGCAGATTGAAAAAAGTGGTTTTGCCCGAGCCGTTAGGTCCGATGAGACCGAGGATTTCGCCGCTGCCGAGCGTGAGGTCTAAACCATCCAGCGCGACCAGCCCGCCAAAGCGCATGGTCAGCCCTTGGCACTGAAGCAGTTCGCTCATCGCGCAGTCGGATAACGGCGCATCGCGCGTGGCAGCAAGCCCTGTGGCCGCACCAGCAGCATCACGATTACGAGCGCGGCATAGAGTAAAAAGCGATATTCCTGCAGCACTTGCAATTTTTCAGGCAGCACCAAGACAATGGCCGCCGCGACCGGCACGCCCCAGACGTTGCCGATACCGCCGAGTACGACGATAGACACCATGATCAGCGAATCGCTGATGGTGAAGTTATTCGGCGCGATAAAACCTAGCATCATGGCGAACGCTGCGCCCGCGAGGCCGGCGAAAAAATTTCCGAGTGTGAAGGCAAGAATTTTCCAGCGCGCGGCGTGTATGCCGAAAGCGGACGCGGCCAGTTCGTCGATGCGCACTGAGTCCAGCGCAAGGCCGATCCAACTGCGCTCGATGCGTCGCACGGTGGTGAAGGCAAGCACGAATAGAATCAACGCGAGCAGCACGTAGTTCATATAAAAGGAAATTTCAGCGGCGCCGATTTCGATGTTGTCGTTGAAATTCCAGCCGAATAGTTGCATGCCTTTAACCTTCAGCCCTTGCGGGCCGCCCAGTACGTCATTCACTTCGAGAAATGTTTTGAACAAGATGCCGAAGGCAATGGTCACTAAGGCCGCGTAGTGCCCTTTGGTGCGCAACACCGGCAAGATCAACAGTGAGCCGATCAGCGCGGCGAGCGCACCGCCGACGATGGGAATAAGCAA
>JBDSJK010000031.1:0-11031 GCA_039917535.1 Burkholderiales bacterium | reverse complement strand
TCTTTGGCATCGCCGTTGTTGTCGATATGAATTTCATATAACGCGTTGGGATCCAGCTGGAAAAAATTCGGCCCGCCGTAAGGGGTTTGGAACGGCTGGTAGTTGGCAATAATCGTGACGAAATTTTCGCGGCCCGGTTCATAACTTCTGAACATATAAAGGTCGGTGCTGTCTAGCTTGGGCAAACCCGCGATAAACGGCGCCTCGCGATGGCTAGCGGCTTGGGCCGAGGTAGACAACAACGCGGCGCTGCTGGCCAACACGGCGCCGGCAAACAGCGCGGTCAAAATGGGCTGATATAATAAAGAGTGATGCTTGGACATACTCGTCTCCTGAAATAAACGGTTTAGTCAACGTGACTACCGGCTTATACGAGGGCGGATTTGGATTGGATGTGGGTTGCGACTTAATTCATGGAATTCATGAGATGGGCTGAGAGGCGCATGGATATTGCCTTGTGGCGTGACATGGCCTGGGAGCCACACTGGTATTGGCTCGTGGCGCGATACTCAGAAAATTTACCTGGTTCGTCATTCACGGCATACCTTTACGAAAACGTTTGAGACAGCGGAGGGTCAAGGCGAAGAAATCAAAAATTGCCTATCGGCATAAGCGCCGCCACGTTGCAATGACAGAATCCGCCCAATCCAAGTAGGCGTCACCTTTGACAGACTATGCACGCCGATGATCTGCTCGGCTTTGTTTTTGATCACGCCCCATTCTTGCTTTTGCGTCATGGGGTCAACGGGTAAGATGACGAGGTAACCTTTTTCCGCCAGCATTCTCGGGGCGTGTAGTAGGTCATCCAACGCGGAGGGCAATTCTTTCGCCGAGCCGGCCGACGCGGTAGGCTTCTAGCGCCGTGACGATTTCGTGTCCGGCACTGACCCATCGACGTTCCTGATTCAGATAGGTTTCTAAGCCGGTGTCCAACAGCAGCGCGAAGGTGAAGGCCACAATCAGACCTACGATCAGGCTGACGCGCCAGCGATTGGGCGGCGGCGATGTGGTTGGTTTGTTCATAGTCTGTTGCGCGGTTCTTGATTTATTGTCTTGTCGTTATTTTCAATTTATACCCTAGCTGCGAAGCAATGCCCGAGCGGCCCTCAGGGAATGCATGCTGGAGAAGAAATATCCATGCGGGTCCTGGTTTGCCATCCCGTTGAGCTTGCCGTATGGTCAAATTCCCGGCACGCGCAATTTGAGCTGCTTCGCGGCCATCAGCAAATGGGGGTCGTTTGAATAGATATCCTTCAGCCCATGCTCGATAGCGGTAACGATGTGTAACAAATCGGCGGAGCGAAGGAACGTCGCTTTGGGCAGGCCGGTCAGGGTCGCTGCGGCGGATTCGATGATGGCGGCGGTAATGGGCAACCAAGTCCATAATCCAGCAGCGCAGTCTTCATCGAATTGCGCATTGATCTCACGATAGGCCGCGTCGCTGAACGCGCCTTCACGCCGCTTGCGATGAAACACGCTGGCGACTTCCAGCCGGCCCAATAGGCTGCAATGCACCCTGCCCAGTTCCGCAGCTAGGCTGCGCACCTGGTCACTTTCCGGTTCGTCGAGATAAAATTTGGCAATAAAGGCGGAATCGACGTAGCTCATCGCCCGCGATGCCTAGCGTCCGTCGCGGTCGTCCGAAACGATCAGGACACTATCCGCCCCACCACCTAGCCTGCCACGTAATTTGGCATAGCCCGGCCGCAGTTTGCGCTGCCGGAATGGATTGACCGGGGTATTGGCGACAATGCCTTCAATGCGGGCGATGGGCTTACCGTGATCGGTGATAACCAGCGCCCCGACGCGCGCTGCTTCGCGCACCCATTTACCGGTGCTTTCGTGTAGTTCGCGAATCGAAATGGTTTTCATGTGTCACACGGTGACACAATTGGTTTGGTTCGGCAAGACGAAGTAGGAGTGGGTTGTGTTAAGGCATGGCGTGTTGATCAAAGGTTATAGCAAAATTCACAGTCGGTGGTGGAATTCGCTGGCTTGTTTCACCATACTTGCTGGTATGGGCTCGTGGCGCGATATGCTCAGTAAATTTACATGGGTCGTAGGGCGCATTGTAATGCGCCGTATGTCTGCCACGACAAAAGTGTGAATCATGAATCACGGCAAAAGCGAGTTGCGCATTGAACGACATAATCAGATGCGATGCCTTACATCCGGCGCATTACAATGCGCCTTACGCGGGCTAAGCCTCGTCCGGCTCAGGATTCTCAACGGCATAAAGTTTTTGCACGGCGACTATCTTGTCGCTAGCAACCGCGCCGGCAATTTTCGGCGTAGTGGTAACAACGTCTGCATTCTGCGCGCGATGGCGCAACGCGTGGTCAATCAACACCAGCGCCAGCATCGCTTCGGCAATGGGCGTAGCGCGGATGCCTACGCACGGATCGTGGCGGCCGTGGGTGTTGACGATGACGGGCTCGCCGGCTTTGTTGATGGAGCGGCGATCGAGGCGGATGCTGGAAGTGGGCTTGATGGCGATGTTGACGACCACGTTTTGGCCGGTGGAAATGCCGCCCAAAATGCCGCCCGCTTGGTTGGACAAAAATCCTTGCGGTGTCATTTCGTCACTGTGTACGGTGCCGGCTTGCTCGACGCTGGAGAAGCCCGCGCCGATCTCCACGCCTTTCACGGCGTTGATGGCCATCATGGCGTAGGCGATGTCTGCGTCGAGCTTGTCGAAAATCGGTTCGCCCCAGCCGACCGGCACGCCATCGGCGACGACGGTGATTTTCGCGCCGCAGGAATCGCCGGATTTGCGCAGCTTGTCCATGAAAGTTTCAAGCCGCGGCACGATGTCCGGGTCCGGCGAAAAAAACGGATTGTCGTGTACGCCGTCCCAGCTTTTGAACTCGATGTGGTTCGGCCCCAGTTGCGCCATGTAACCGCGAACGCTAATATTGAAGCGCTCCTTCAGCCATTTCTTCGCCACGGCGCCCGCCGCGACTAGGGGTGCGGTCAAGCGCGCCGACTGCCGCCCACCGCCGCGATAATCGCGGATGCCGTACTTTTGCCAATAGGTGTAATCCGCATGGCCGGGGCGAAAGCTGTCCATGATGTTGCCGTAATCTTTGCTGCGCTGATCTTCGTTGCGTATCAACAACGCGATGGGCGCGCCGGTGGTTTTGCCTTCGAACACGCCGGAGAGAATTTCCACCGTGTCGGATTCTTTGCGCTGCGTCACGTGGCGAGAGGTACCGGGTTTGCGGCGATCCAGCTCGGGCTGTATGTCCTCCACGCTCAACGCCATACCCGGCGGACAACCGTCGATCACGCAGCCGATGGCCGGGCCGTGGCTTTCACCGAAATTCGTAACGCAAAACAGCGTGCCTAAGGTGCTTCCAGACATAAATTTCTCGTCAATTTAAGGCGTAAAGTTTAACATACGCACTTGACTCATCCTTCTCGCGCCCCCACCCCACATGCAAGACGAATTTAAACAAGCCGCACTGGAATATCACCGCCTGCCCACGCCAGGCAAACTCGAAGTCGCGGCGACCAAACCCATGGCCAACCAGCGCGATCTCGCCCTCGCCTACTCGCCGGGCGTTGCCGCTGCTTGCGAAGCCATCGTCGCGGATCCAAGCACGGCCCGGCTCTACACGGTGCGCGGTAATTTGGTGGCGGTCATCACCAACGGCACGGCAGTGCTGGGCCTCGGCACCATCGGCCCCCTCGCCGCCAAGCCGGTGATGGAAGGCAAAGCCGTGTTGTTCAAAAAATTCGCCGGCATCGACGTCTTTGATCTCGAACTCGACGAACGCGATCCCGACAAACTTATCGACATCATCGCCGCGTTGGAGCCCACTTTCGGCGGTATCAATCTCGAAGACATCAAGGCGCCAGAATGTTTTTACATCGAGCGCAAACTGCGCGAGCGGTTGAAGATTCCCGTCTTTCATGACGACCAGCACGGCACCGCCATTATCGTCGGCGCGGCAGTGAAAAACGGGCTGACGGTTGTCGGCAAGAACATCAGCGAAGTGAAGCTGGTCAGCTCCGGTGCGGGCGCGGCGGCGCTGGCCTGCCTCGACATGCTGGTGGCCATGGGCATGAAGATGGAAAACATTAGCGTGACCGATATCGCGGGCGTCGTGTATCAAGGCCGTGTCGTGGAAATGGACGACAACAAAATCCGCTACGCCAAAGATACCCAAGCGCGCAGCTTGGCCGACGTGATCGGCGGCGCGGATATTTTCCTCGGGCTCTCTGCGGCGGGCGTGCTCAAAGCCGACATGGTGAAAACCATGGCGGCGAATCCGCTGATTCTGGCGCTGGCGAACCCCACGCCGGAAATCATGCCGGAAGAAGTGAAAGCCGTGCGCGGCGACGCCATTATCGCCACGGGGCGATCCGACTATCCCAACCAAGTCAATAACGTGCTGTGTTTTCCGTTCATCTTTCGCGGCGCGCTGGACGTGGGCGCCACCACTATTAATGAGGCGATGAAGCTCGCGGCGGTGCACGCCATTGCCGATCTCGCCACCGCAGAACAATCGGATATCGTTGCCCAGGCCTACCGCGGGGAGAGCTTGTCATTTGGCGCGGAATATTTAATCCCGCGCCCCTTCGACCCGCGTCTGATTACGCGCATTGCGCCTGCCGTCGCGCAGGCGGCCATGAGTAGCGGCGTGGCGACCAGCCCGATTACCGACTTCGCCGCGTACCGAGAAAAACTCAATCAATTCGTTTACCACTCGGGCTTGGTGATGAAACCCATTTTTGCCGCCGCCAAGCAAACGCCTAGCCGAATTGTATTCGCCGAGGGCGAGGACGAACGTGTGCTGCGCGCCGTGCAGGTGATTTTGGATGAAGGTTTGGCCAAGCCTATCGTGATCGGCCGTCCGCAAGTGCTGGCGCGGCGGATAGAGCACTATGGCCTGCGGCTCAAGCCTGGCGCGGACTTTGAGGTGGTCAATCCGGAGAGCGACGCGCGCTATCGCGATTACTGGATGGCGTATCACAAACTCACGGAGCGCAAGGGCGTCACGCCGCAGTTTGCCAAAGTGGAAATGCGCCGCCGCTTCACGCTTATCGGCGCGATGATGATCCACATGAGCGACGCCGACGGCATGATCTGTGGCACCTTTGGCAGCAACAACCAGCACTTGCAATATATCGATCAAATAATCGGCAAGCGACCGGGCGTGAATGTCTATGCGGCGATGAACGGCCTGATGCTGCAAAATCGCCAAATTTTCATTGTCGACACCCACGTTAATCTGGATCCAACGGCGGAACAGATCGCGGAAATTACCACCCTCGCCGCCGATGAATTGCGCCGTTTTGGCATTGCGCCCAAGGTGGCGCTGCTGTCCCATTCGAATTTTGGCAGTAGCGACACGCCATCGGCGCAAAAAATGCGCGCAGCGTTAAGCTTGATCCAACAACGCGCGCCAGAGCTGGAGGTCGACGGGGAAATGCACGGCGATGCGGCCTTGGACGCGGCGGTGCGTAAAGCGATATTTCCCGGTTCGGCACTGAGCGGCGAGGCGAACCTGCTGGTCATGCCCAATATGGACGCGGCGAACATCGCCTATAACCTGCTCAAGACGGCTGCCGGCGGGGGGATTGCCATCGGGCCGGTATTGCTAGGCGCAGCCCGCGCGGTGCATATCTTGACGCCGTCAGCTACGGTACGACGCATAGTCAATATGACGGCTCTGGCGGTGGTGGATTCACAGTCACATGAACGCGGCCGTTTCTAGGACTTCTAGAAAGGCAGACAAATGCGCTTTTCGCCCGCGACAGCCACTCCCTGCTGGACAATTTTGACACAGCAGGCATAATGAAAACCTAGCAAGAAAAAACAACAAATAGCATTTACCAAACAAGGTATGAAGGTTTGACAGTTAAGGTTTTAGTTAAGAATTTGACGCTAGGAATGTTTGTCGCGGAGTTAGATCGGCCGTGGCTGGACACGCCCTTTCTTTTGCAAGGTTTTCTCCTTGATAGCATTGAGGATTTGGCCCAGATCCAGCAGCTTTGCCATTATGTTTTTGTTGAGCCACATCGTTCGACGCCTGAAGCAACAAAAAAATTATCGTTACCCTCAGCGCCGAAAGCAGGGCCCGCTAATAGCCGTAACCGTGCTCAAGGCTCTGCCAGGCCTGCACCGCCGCAAATCATCATCAATTCAAACACTGAAAAGAAATCGTCGCTGTTCCGCGATCTGAAGCAGATTGCTAAGGAAGCCACCAGCAAAGCGCCTACCGAAGACACCAAGCCTAGTCGATTGGAGGAACCCCGGATAACAATCTATCCCGATGAGCAACGTCTTAAACGCTCTCACTGGGAACGCGCTGAGACAAAGGGTCAAGTGGCGGATTCCTCGGCGCTAGCCGAGGATATGAGCGATTTGAAGCTCTATTTCACGCAATCGAGAGAGGCGCCCAAACGACCCGGCTTGTTCCGCCAACTGCTCTCCGCGTTCCGCTCTAAAGAGGACATGGACCCAGAAGAGCAGGCTGAAGCCTCAAACGAAGAGTATCTTTACCTCCGCAAGCCGCTGATCGAGATCGCTGAGAACAAAATTATTCTTGCGGAAGAATTGACCGAAGCAAAAGAAATCCATTTGCGCTCTCGAGAATTGATTCGCGACGTGATGGAGGATCTCCGTCGAGATCGGCACATCGACCTCGATAAAGTGAGCGAAGTGATCGACGCCATGGTCGACAGCGTCGGTAAAAATCCCGATGCGTTGCTGTGGTTGACCAAGCTTAAGAATCGTGACTCTTACTCCTATGACCATGGCGTTGACGTCGCGATTTATCTGTTAGCGTTTGCGCGCCATCTGGGCTATCCCAAAGAGAATATGCGTATTTTGGGGATGAGTGGACTCATGCAGGATCTCGGGAAGCTGCGCATCAAGCAGGAGCTTTTGGAAAAGACGGGTAAGCTGACCGCCGATGAATTCGAACAAGTAAAATACCACGTCGAGCACAGCATTGATATGCTGCGCCTAATGGCGGATGTTCCGCACGATGTGCTGCAAGTTGTCGCGCAACATCACGAACGCATCGACGGAAGTGGTTATCCGCAAAAGCTCAAGGGTGAGCAAATCGGTACCTTCGCTTCGATGTCCGGTATTGTCGACAGCTTTGAAGCATTAGTGAGCGAACGGCCTTATGCGAAGGCAATTTCGACGCACCAAGCATTACAGCAACTCAACCGCTGGAAAGGTTCGTCATTCCACGAGGCCTTGACCGAGCAATTTATCCAATGCATTGGTATCTTTCCGGTTGGCAGTTTGGTTGAACTCAATACCGGTGATGTGGCCGTGGTCATCGGCCAAAATAAAATACGCCGTCTCAAACCAAAAGTCATGCTGCTATTGGACCCTGATAAGCAAACCTATCAATATCCGACTACGCTGGATCTGATCAATGAACCACTCAGTATCGGCAATACGCCTTATCAGATCAAGCGCGACTTGCCCACCGGCGCTTACGGTATTGACCCGCGCGAATTCTATCTTTAGCCGCCTGCTAAACTACCAGCACGCGCTCTATGGATACACCACTACCTGCACCTACTCTTGATTCGCAGATCTTGGTAACCGGCATCAGTGATGCTCGACTAGCACACCTTATCGAGTCTGTTGAATTTGGTGAAGCGGACTTTGCCCGACTGGGGCAAATCCAAGATTTGTTGGATCAAGCTGGTGATGCAATCTGGGCGCCACTGCAGCAGATGATCGCAGCGGCCTTAAAGTCAATCACGACGAGCCCCCAGCATCACGCTGGGTTAATGCGCTCATTGCAAGAACAGTTCCGCGATCTTCTTAAGTCACCTCTGCAGTTGGAGGCGGTTTGCGACCGTATGCAACTGTGGCTGGACTCGCGCTATTTAGGCATGGCGCCCGAGTGGCCAAGCGTCGTTCATGACAACTATCTTGATACCGTCGCAGCCCAACTCGCCATTCATTCGCGAGCAGACAGCACTAATCTAGACGCCGATCGTCGTACTTTGCAGAAGTATGTTTTTCTCAATCTTGGCTTGATCAACGTTGCGCTACTGGAAGCTGAGAAGCAAGTGGATCAGCAACAGATTTTCTACGACGCAACCACCAAACTACCGGGCCACGAAGCATTCCTTTGTAACTTAGATACATACTTGCGAGCCGCATCGCGGGAAGACCAGCCCCTTTGCGCGATATTGCGCCTTGACGTTACGCCCTCTCACCGGCTGCTGGGTTACCCAGGCTACCCGACGTTGGATCAGTTCATGCTCGAAGTATCGATCCGGCTCAAATCAATTTTGCGCCCGGATGATTTACTAGCTCGCTTTGGCCGAAATGAATTTGCTCTGCTCTTGCCGGGAATCCGTAGTAGTGGGCAAGTCATGCTTGCCGCCCACAAGCTGCTTACAGTACTGGAGCCTTCGTTGTTGCTCGACCCCATCGAGATAAATGCCCTTCCTACTCTCGGTATTTCACTATATCCGGAACACGGCAATGATAGCCCAACCCTGGTGCGGTTAGCGGAAACGGCGTGTATCGCGGCACGCAGTTCACCCGATTCCTATGTGATCTATCAACCGAGCCTAGACCAGAATGAGCGTCTGCAGCGTTCGCTGGAAACCGATCTGCGTTCGGCGTTGCGTGAAAACGAATTCTTACTTTATTTCCAACCACAACTGAGGTTGGAGAGTGGTGCGATCAGCGGCGCCGAGGCGCTGCTCCGTTGGCGCAACCCGCGCGGTGAGTTTGTGCCACCTCATGTCATTGTCAAGGTGGCCGAGCAATGCGGCTTGATGAACGAACTGACACGCTGGATAGTGAATTGCGCGTTGCGGCACAGCGCGGATATGCGCAAAGTCGGCGTTGATATCACCGTGAGTGTCAATCTTTCGGCACAAGACCTTGTCTCATCGGAGTTCGTCGAAATCATTGATCAAACACTGCGTACCTGGAACGTGCCCGCCGCCCGGCTTGTGTTAGAAATCACCGAAGGTTCGATGATCGAGGATATCGATAAAGTAATGACCGTTTTACAACGATTAAAGTACGTCGGTGTGGAAATTTCCATAGACGATTTTGGTACGGGATATTCATCGCTAGCCTATCTCAAGCGGTTGCCATTGGACGAACTCAAAATCGATCAAGTTTTCATCAAACAGATGCTCAAGCAAAGCCAGGACGAGCGTATTGTGCGAACCATCATCGATCTTGCCCATACCCTACAACTGCGGGTAGTGGCGGAAGGGGTAGAGGATGAGGCAACAAAAGAAGCGCTGAAACTACTGGACTGCGATGTCATACAGGGCTACACGCTGAGCCGACCACTCCCCGTGGCCGACTTTGTCCAATGGTGTCAAAATCGGCAAAGCACAAGCTAACAAGTCGCTACGAATTCGCGTTGTTTAGTAGCTTTATCATGCGCAGCGCGGCGCAGGCGGCGCCGTAGCCATTGTCAATATTGACCACTACGATACCCGGCGCGCAACTCGCCAAACTTGAATGCAGCGCGGCTGTTCCCCCAGTTGCCACGCCGTAGCCCACAGATGTGGGAACGGCGATAACCACTGACGGAACCAAGCCGCCAACCACACTCACCAAGGCAGCATCCATGCCCGCTACCACGATGACAATCGAGTAGGCGCGAATGACATCGAGCTTTTCCGTTAAGCGCCACAACCCGGCGACGCCGATGTCGTTAATCTCTCGCGCAGCCACACCATAGAAGGCTAAGGTGCGTTGCGCCTCTCGTGCGACAGGGACATCGGACGTGCCCGCGGTTAGGATCGCGACCTGCGCGGGGGCCGTTATCGGATTGACTGCGCCGTAGAGACCAGTCTGCGAAACCGGATCGTAGTCCATGCTTCCACGCGCGCTGCCATCCAGACGCGCAAATTTTTCGGGCGCAAGACGTGTCAACAAAAACCTGCCGTCATGCTGAACCGCCTGGGACAAAATTACTTCGATCTGCTCGTGACTTTTCCCAGCGCAATAGATGGCCTCGCCAAAACCCAGCCGTTTTTCTCGGTCAAAATCCAGGTTAACTTCGCTCATTTCTTACCATCCGGTTTCACTCTCTTGTTGGCAAGCGCGAGCGCCTCGGTCTCCCGCCGCATCCTGTCTTGCACCGCGAAGGGTGTCGCCTCCAGCCGCGCGATCTCATCCGATTCTATTTTAGCCGTCAAGTGGCCGCCGGGTCGTTCGGCAATCTTTACTTTCACCACTCGTCCACCCTGTTCGACCGTCACTTGTTCGCGGGGTAGCAGTGTGCGCTGTGCAAGATGGTGACGAACACCTAACGTCGTGGTGTGGGAGAGGCATTGCACAACGATTTCTTCTAACAACGGCGGTTCACAAATGACTTGAATATGCGTATAGAGGCGGCTTTTTTTGCCAAACGCGGACATTTGCAACACGTCTTTCACACCGGTGCTACTGCGCAATCGTTCTACAGCAAGCGCGATATCCTCAGCAGTCTGATCGTCGATTTCGAATTCAATCACCGCGACTTCATCACGATTTAGCGGCGCACGAACAGCGCTTTCCAGCACCAAGACGCGCAGCGTATTGCTCATGCCTAGAAATCGTCGCGTGCCAAATCCATAGCCTGATGCAACGAGGCGACCCGATTCAGGAACGCGCGCGGTGCATTTCAAATAACGCAGAATCGCGGCGCCGGTCGGCGTAACGCGCTCGCCGGGCCGACCGTCGTCGTGCCACACAAAACCTTCCAACAGCCGCGCTGTGGCGGGACTGGGAACCGGCAGCAGTCCGTGGGCAGTCTTGACCGTACCTGAACCTTTGGGCAGCGAGCCCACCGACCAAGTATCGGCGCCGCAGCTTTCGATCAAATAGGCGGCACCCACAATATCGGCGATGGAGTCCCAACCGCCCAGCTCATGAAAACTCACTTGATCGATCGGCACACCGTGAATCTGTCCCTCCACCTCGGCCAACAGGGTAAAAATCACTATGCTGCGTTGGCGTATCGTGACATCGAGATTACTGTGATTTAAGCGATTGCGAATCTCGGCAAACGAGCGATGATCATGTTCCTG
>JBDSJK010000030.1:0-2968 GCA_039917535.1 Burkholderiales bacterium | reverse complement strand
CGCCAATCGCGGAGCAGTTGACAGAAATAGCTAGAAATCCGCGCCAATACTAAGTTTCAGCCATTTTTTACTCAAATCTCAACTGCCGTTTTTAGGTTTAAGGGCACTGACCAATGGCGTCAGCAGTTGTGCTGATTTACCCACCCAATCGGCCAAAGTGGAGCGGCCCAGTGCTACGCCTTCTCGGGCATAAATTTCACTTTGCCGATACAAGGGAAGGTGATCGGCGTATTTGCCGACCAAGACGTGAGCCAATAATCCTGGACCCGGTAATCCTCGATCAATTGCACGCGATGGCGCTGGCGATTGCGCAATCGTTTGGCAAGTCTGGCACGCAAATTTAGGCCGGACATGCCGTATCACTTTGAACCCGGTGCGACAACGGGCTGGTCTAGCGCGATGGTAGGATTCGGTTCCAGTGCTTCAACAATGGGGGCCGGTCGTACCTGTGCCTGGGTTGCTTCCAGATCTTCAACGAGCAGTTCTAACTGCAGGAGCTGACCCTCATAGCGTTCCGAGGAAGAACCAAACTGGGCGCGCTTGAATCGCGCGAGTGGCTGGCCTAGGGCCATTTGCAATTTCAATTTCTCGATTAGGAGACTCAGGCCCAGGCTTTCTTGTTCGAGGCGAGAAACTCGTGCATCGCGCTCGACAATGATCCGCTTTAGCGCTTCAATGCCGTCGGGTAAGAATCGCGTATGCATAGTGATACATTACGCACGCGCATCACATTTCTCAACAGTTTCAAATCATTTTGCACAATATTTTTATGCAGCGTGTTGTGGCCGCCACGTACGTTCCGGCGAACGCCAATCGATGCCTTCTAACAACATAGATAATTGCGCAACGCTCAGATGGATCTTCCCCGATTGCGCTTGTGGCCAGACGAATCGACCGCGCTCGAGACGCTTGGCAAATAGGCATAGACCCTCTCCTGCATACCAAAGCAATTTGATGCGATCACCACGTTTGCCACGGAAGACAAACACGTGGCCGCTGAAGGGATCGGATTCCAACGTAGCGGCAACCAGCGCGGATAGGCCATCAAATCCTTTGCGCATGTCGGTCATACCGGCGGCTAACCAGACGCGGGTGTCGCTGGCCAGAGCAATCATTTAGTCCGCGCAAGACAGGACAGCACGAGACGTAATTGCCGTTCATCGATGTCGCCCCGTAGCGTGAGTTTGGCACCGACTATTTCTATTCCGATGCAACCCGGCGTTTGCTTGCGTGGCGGGACATTCGTTAAGGCTTCAGCACGCACTGGGATCGTTTCCAATTGCTCTGGGTCAGCCACTTGCTGGGCCGTGTCGGTCAATTGGACGGGTAGTAACGGGACGAGTGGGCGGTGATTGGCCTTCGCAGCGCCACTGGGTCGACTGACGCGTTGCTGTTTGCTTTGAAATTGTCGCATCCATTTGCGCAATAGATTGGCATTGACGCCGTTGGCTAACGCACTGCCAGCGACTGAAATGCCAGGCTATAGGCAGGCGTGAATTAATGCGCGTTTGCCGGCTGCACTATAAACGCAACGACCATCGCCCTTCTGTTTGTCAAGGCGAGAATTGCGCTTGTGCGATTTCACGTTTTCGCTGACTGATGAGGGTAAAGACCTCGCGCGCAATGTAGCGCTTCAGGCAACGGATGGCTTCTAGCTTTGAATGTTTTTCGGCCACGCGCTTTGCCACATAAGCCTTGGTGCGCGGATCGGTTCGCACTCGACCAATGGCGATGATGTGAAGCGCGCTGTTCGCCGCGCGATCACCACCGCGATTTAACCGATG
This sequence comes from Burkholderiales bacterium, assembly GCA_039917535.1. Classification (GTDB taxonomy): domain Bacteria; phylum Pseudomonadota; class Gammaproteobacteria; order Burkholderiales; family JALYOK01; genus JBDSJK01. Next base: position 1,184 of record JBDSJK010000030.1, on the reverse strand, counting down.
TCGCGTCACCTTTCCGGACGAAGCTGGCACTGGACTCGCCCCACATAAGGCGGCGAAGGCCGCCTCTGAGTGCAATCGTTCCGAATTGTCGCCAGCAGTCAGCAGCAACTGCGCCGCGGATTCATAACCGATCGAGTTGCGCGCCACCAATGCAGGCGCGAGCGTATCGACAATAGTGGCAATCATTACATCCAGCTCGCCAATTTCATCGTGTAGTTCCAAGTAGCGTCGGCCCAACGATTTGAGCGCAATTCGATACGCCGACAGCGGGTCTCGATAGTCGGTAAGATCAGGACGCCAGGCAGCCAGGGTTCGGATCAGTTGCATGCGCGTCATCGAGCGCAATTGCTCACGAAGCACCTCCGGCGCGCAGACGATCGTGTTGTGGATCAACTGAAGGGCAACGCGTCGAGCGGAGACAGCCGTTTTGCGACAAACTTTGAGCACACGCAGTGACTCGATCATCCCATCACGACTCTTCGGCGTCACAGTGCGTTTGCCCGCAAAAGCGGCGTGAGCCGCATTTTGCGCATCGAGATCATCATCTTTGCCGCGCTTGCGACGATCGTTTTTGTCCGGGCAAGTTACCTCCAATACTTGGATACCGGCATGCTGCAGGTAACGCAGCAAACCAGCGCCATAGGTGCCCGTGCTTTCGACACCAACGCGCTGAAGGTGGCCGAAACTGCGCATCCAAATGAGCAGTTGATTGTAGCCTTGCCGAGTGGTAGCAAAGCACCGGCTGCCAAGAACACGATCATGTTCATCTACCACTGCGGCAACGTGCAGATCCTTGTGGGTATCGACGCCGCCTACAATAGCGCGTACGGGTGCGGGCTGACTATTTTCCATAAAAGCCTCCAGTCCTGAACATTTAGTAAAAAATGCTTCGCCAAGGCTGGATGTATGGACAAGACAGTAAAGCGACAGGACGTCATGCCCTTCTCGGGTCACACGCATCAGCGAGGCAAAACCTCAGCGCAAGATGCACACAGGCAACCGACGGGTCCAGGGAAAGACACAACTAACGGTCGATCAGAGTGTGGGTCAGGTCACCTGTAGCACCTTACGTCCCCAGAGCTCTCAGATCGGTACATCACTGCAAAGGTCAAACCGTCCAAGAACATCTAGCCACTATATTCTTACTATCGGAATGGAAGATCGCGCCCGGCTCGGGATGCTTG
>JBDSJK010000029.1:0-6008 GCA_039917535.1 Burkholderiales bacterium | reverse complement strand
GCCTCCCGCTTAAAAAACTCAATGCTCTTCTTGCTTAACGTAAGCGTCACTTTTACGCCTTCGTCACGAAACGCCAGTACCGCGGGAGAAGGTAAAAAATCTGCCACGACTTTTGGGCTGCCGATGGACTCATCGGTATATTTGATTTTCATGCTCATAAAGTGCCTTTCCTTTGCGCCAATAATCCGCACCAAAAATGCGGATGACTTCATTACGATACGTAAGACGTACGGTCAAGATACCGCCGTCTATCGCGCCAAAGCAAATGAAGCGCTCTTCAGCGCCACTGTGCGCCGTGTCTGTGGCGATGACACGTTGCGGGTCTGCAAACGCAAACTGCGCTTGGGCAAAAGACACGCCATGCTTCGCCTGATTTCTGTGTCTTTTGAGGTGCTCCACTGAAAGCGCGTTTTTGGCATGGATGAATATTACAGTATGCCCATACTAATAACCATATTTTTGTATGGAAAGTAGGTTATAAGACCGATTCCTGTTCCGCGATCAAGCCATCCACGAGCCGTATCACTCGGTCGCATCGCGCGGCCAGCCGCGAGTCGTGGGTCACCACCAGGACAGCGGTGCCGCGTTCGACGTTAAAGCGCCGCAGCAGCATGAAAATATCATCGGCGGATTTGGTATCCAAATTACCCGTCGGTTCATCAGCCAGCACTAACTTCGGGCTCAAGGCAAGCGCGCGGGCGATGGCGACCCGTTGCTGCATACCGCCGGAGAGCTGGTTGGGCTTTTTCGCCATGGCGTCTTTAAGGCCCACGGCGTCCAGCAATCGTTCCGCTTCGACCCGGCGTGGCTCGGTGTAATCGCCGTCTAACACCAGACCCGGCATCTGCACATTTTCCAGCGCGTTGAAGGCCGGCAGTAAGTGGTGAAACTGGAACACAAAGCCCAACGCCGTCAGCCTGGCGCGTGTTAGGTCTTCTTCCGTGGCGTTCGTCATGTCGCGGCCATCAAGCTTATAGCTACCACTGCTTGGGCGTTCCAACAGGCCGATGACATTGAGCAAGGTGCTCTTGCCGGAGCCGGAGGGGCCGATGAGGGCGGCGAATTCGCCCAGCTGCAAGCTCAAGTTCACGCCGTGTAACACCTCTTGTGCGACGGGCGTGCCTTCGTTGTAGGTTTTGCGAATTTCCACGAGATCCACTAACGGTACGGACACGCGCTTAGACTCTGATCGCTCGCGCCGGATCCAACCCCGCCGCGCGCCGGGCGGGCAACACCGCAGCGAGCAATCCAAACACCAGCGCCAGCAATACGGCGCTGCCATACAGTTCCGGAACGACGGTTACTTTCACGAACGCCGAACCATCAGGCGCCGTCAACACACTGCTAATCAGCACCAGCAACAACGTGCCGAGCCCACAGCCCAGCACCGCGCCTACCATGCCGATAATCGCACCCTGTATTAAAAACAGCCGCAAAATCGACCGGCGCGACGCGCCGATGGCCCGCAGAATGCCGATCTCCCGTTGCTTTTGCACCACTGACACGACCAGCACACTGGTGATGCCCACGGCGACGATGATGGCGACGAACACGCGGATCAAACGCGTCATGACATTTTGGTTGGCAATGGCCGTGAACAACTGGCTGCTCGATTCAATCCAGCTTTCGACTTTTTGGCCGGTGCGCGAGCGGATCGTCTCGGCGACTTCGTTGGCGGTGTATACGTCGGCGATGGCAATATCCAGGCTGGACGCGCCACCGGCCAAATCCAACAAGGTTTGAGCAGTGCGGAAATTCACGTACACATTGCGGCGATTGGCGTCGCGGTTGCCAAGATCGAACAGCGCCCGCACGGTGAACGCTAGCCCGTCGGCGCGCGCAGTCTGGATGCGGATTTTGTCGCCAAGACCGGCACCTAAATCCTTGGCCAACTCCGTGCCGATCAACACGTCTTCGCTGCCCAGGCGCAATTCGCCTGCGACGATTTTTTCATCGAAATGAGTCACGCGGATATAGCGTTCCGGCACGATGCCGGTGAGGGAAATCGCCTTATTCGCTTCGCCGCGCAACGCCAGCCCGGCGCCGGATACCGTCGGCGACAAAGCAACGACACCCGGCAACGTTTCGATGTCGGCGGCGAGTTGCTGCCATTGGTCGATGGAGCGCAGGCGCTGCGCGCGCGCCTGAATCGTCGGCAGCGAAGCCGGATCGCCGGTAGCTTGCGGACGATTCACTTCGTCCGGCGGGCGAATGACGATGTGCGGCAGCACACCGAGGGTGCGCCGGATCAAATCAGCCTGCAGGCTGTTCAGCACGGCGGTCAAAAAAATAATCACGCCCACACCCAGCGCCGTGCCGCCGATGATCAGCGCGGTTTGCATGCGTCCTTCGCGCAGAAAACGCAGCGCGACTTTCCATTCGAATTTCATTTTGTCACTGCCAGCGCAGACGGCGTGGCTACCACATTGCCATGCACTTTGTTACCCGCGTTGATGTTGGCGCTCAGAATCACGCGCTCGCCGGCGCGCAAGCCTTGCAGAATTTCGATGCGGCCACCGCCACTCCCACCGGCCTTCACGGCGCGGCTTTCGGCGTGACCGTTGTTGAGTACTAGCACCTGGGGAGACGCCGTTGACAGCCCGCGCACCGCCTGGGCGGGAACCAGTAACGCAGCCTCTTTGGGCGCGGCGAACACTTCGACGGAGACGGTCATGTCGGCACGCAAATGGGCGGGCGGCTGGGTCACGCGCAAGCGCGCCTCCACGGCACCGCGCGCAGCGTCCACGCTCGGCGCCAGATAATACAACTGCGCCGCAAAGTGCTGATCGGGATAGGCGTCGGCGGACGCAGTCGCCGACTGGCCAACCTGCAACATGGCGAGATTTTTCTCGTCGATTTGCGCCGTGATGCGAGTTTCACCTGCGACGGCGAGCGTGAGCAAAATCTTCGCCGGTTGGACGATGTCGCCCGGCTCGACTTGCCGCGTTAACACGGTCGCTTCCGATTCGCTGCGGATGTTGCTTTGCGCCAGCTTGGCGGCGGCCAACTCCCGCGCGGCAACGGCTTCGCGCCACTGGGCAAAGGCTTCACGCGATTGGCTGCCGCTGCCGGTTTGCGCCCTGACTTGGGCCCTGGCGGCGTCCAACTGGCTTTTTGCCATCGCCTGAGCGCGCTCGGCTTCATCCAGCTTCGCTTGACCGATAAAGCCGCTGGCCTTTAGTTCGCGGTTGCGCTTTAAGTCACGCTCGGCCCAACGCAAGGATACTTCCGCTTGGTTCAAGGTTTCCTGCGCCGTGACTAAACCCAGTTCTTTTACGCCGCCCAACTTGGCTTTGGCGCGTTCCAATGCGGCGTCTGTTTGTTTGAGCGATGCATCTAACTCGCTGGCATCCAACTGAATCAGCAAATCGCCCGCCTTGACCTTGGTACCCTCTTCCACCCAAACCTTGACCACGCGGCCGGTGAGGACCGAGCCGATTGCCACCCGCGCCGGTGTCATCACTCGGCCACTGGCAACGACGCTTTGCCGCATGGTTTGCGGCTGAACTTCCACCACTTCGACCGCTTTGCCGCGCCAGCGCTGGATCCCAACGTAGGCAATGGCAATGCTTACAACGAGAGCAAGCGCTAACAGACTTCTGCGTCTGCGGAAAAATTCAATCATAGGCGGGCCTTTTCGTTGCCAACTGCAAACCATACAACGCCATGTCTACCCGCTGCGCGATGGCAACATCGCTCAGCACATCGTTGTCCAGGTTGGCCATGAGGGGGGGTGGCGCGAAACCCTCATGCTGCAGAGCGGTCGCCATCATGATCGGCATAGCCACAGCGCCGGCGATAAAGGACATCGCCTGGAAAATGGCCATGGGCGGCAACTCATCGGCACGCTGGGCGTCGGCAATCAAGCCAGCCATGACGCCTAAATGACGCGGAACATTGTTGCGAAAAAACTGTTGCGCAATCGCCTCGCCCGCCATCATGTCCGCCATCAGCCTGCGTAGCAGCAACCGGTTGTCACGAGAGAATCGGCCCAAGACGTTCACCGCCGCGCGCAGATTTTCCAGGTGCGCCCGGTCGGCGTGAGCCTGAAACGTCAGGCTCGCAAACATTTCCTCGTAGACGTTCTGCAAGACGACGGCGAGAAAGTTGTCCCGGGTTTTGAAGTGATAGTGAAACATGCCCAGGTTCACTCCCGCTGCGTCGGTAAGCTCGCGAATGGAAAAACCACGGCAGCCGGTTTCTGCCAAAAGCGCGCGGCCAGCCTCGATGAGCTGCTGATCAATATTGCGTGTGGGACGTACCATTAGGTAACTATACAAACGTATAATTATACAGTCAAGTAATTAATAGCTTGGTCAGACTGAATGGTTGATTGGGTAACGGCTGGAGAGGCAATTCCAGAGCGGCTTTCAAGTCATGCATTGCCAGGAGGCAAGCTGAGCGGGGGTTCTGGAGGATGCTTAATTAATAGCCGCGAGGCCACCAGCGGAATCGAGGCGAAGGGTTTAGGGCGAAGAAAACGTGCCGCCGGGAACACGATTGCAACGGTATTCAACTTTACTCTCCCATCCAGCTTGCGTGGGATGCACGTAATGCGCCGTATGAAAAGCACTGGGTTGATGATAGCGTAATGCATTTGCAGATTCGTGGCGATTTCAATAATCCTAACTTTTGTCCTGGCTGACATCCGGCGCATTAGAATGCTCCCTTGCTCGTTTCCCCACCGAAAGAAAAACTTACCTCAGGAGTCCATGGCAGATTGTTTTAACGATTAGCGCAATTTCTTTGGCAGGCATTGGGCTATGGCTGTATTCGCCGGACAAGACAAGCGCAGAACTCGCGCCGAAGTATCTGCGCGCCCCGACTGATTTCATCGACGTCGCGGGGCTGCGGCTACATATTCGCGACGATGGGCTACGCGCTGCACCTGCCGTGATCATGCTGCACGGCTTTGACGCAAGCCTGCACACGTGGGAACCTTGGGCCACGGCGTTCGCGGCGCAAATGCGCGTGATTCGCTTCGACTTGCCGGGTTTTGGACTCACCGGTGCAGACCCCAGCGGAAACTAAAGCGATGAGCGCAGCTTAGAAATCATCATAGGCCTGATGGACAAGCTCGGACTAGCGCGCGCCAGCCTGATCGGCAATTCGATCGGCGGCAGAATCGCCTGGAAATTTGCAGCGATGCATCTTGCACGCACAGATCGCTTGGTGTTGATTTCGCCCGACGGCTTTGCAAGCCCAGGCTTTGAGTATGGCAAGGTGCCGGAGATTCCGTCGGCAATGAAGCTGATGCGCTTTGTGATGCCGTTTGCCCTTGTGCGCATGAGCATGGCGCCCGCCTATGGGACCCGGCATTCATGACGGATGCGCTGGTGGCGCGCTATCGCGACGTGATGCTTGCACCCGGCGCGCATGCGGCGATGCTCGCACGCATGGCGCAATCCATCCTCGTCCCGCCGGAACCGATGCTTAAGACCATTCAAGCACCCACGCTACTCATCTGGGGCGAGAAGGACGCGATGATTCCTTACGCCAACGCAGGCGACCACATGCGTTTGTTGCCTCACGCGACGCTGAAGTCGTTTCCTAAACTAGGCCACTTGCCACACGAAGAGGCGCTTGCCGAATCGATAAACCCGGTTGCCGCGTTTCTAACACGAACTGAAACGAAGTAGTCTCTGGTAGGGCGGAAAAGCGCAGCGCCTTCCGCCGAATGCACCTTGCCAACAGCCGCACCCAGCCTTGCTGCTGGGGATGCATGTCTGGAGGTCCCCACTAGAATTGGCTCCTGGCTTGGTGCCTTGAGATTTTGTTAGTCACCTGAAGCGATGGATAATGTCGCATCCGCCGCTTTCGCTATCGAAAATGCAAAACGAAAAATATTTACGCCGCAGTCTCAACGCCGTGTGGCATCCCTGCACGCAGATGAAGACACACGAGCAACTGCCGCTGATTCCTATTCAGCGTGGCGAGGGGCCGTGGCTTTATGATTTCGATGGCAAGCGTTATCTCGATGCGGTGAGTTCTTGGTGGGTGAATCTGTT
>JBDSJK010000028.1:0-5340 GCA_039917535.1 Burkholderiales bacterium | reverse complement strand
AATCGTGATCACGATGCCGTGAAATCGGCGCTGCCGGAAACGGTGGCGGTGCTGGTTGGCTGTAAGAGTTTGCACATAGGATAACGCCGCAAGCATACTCCTGTATTTTTGCGGAGACACAGCAATGGCGACGACCCGGAATGGATAGGTGCAAAGTAGATTAGAATCGGCTTAACGTTCTGGTCGTTCCGGCACCGACAGCGAAGTTCTGCCCGATGATCAGTCCATACTCACCCCACATTCATTTTAGGAAGTCCTATGACCATTTCCCTGTACGCCGCCTCCGTCCCGGTATTCAAGCAAATGCTGAACAGTATGAGCGCCACCTTGACTAAGGCGGACCAGTACGCTACGGCAAAGAACATCGAAGCCCATGTGCTGTTACAAGCCCGCCTGTACCCTGACATGTTCCCGTTACTTCGGCAGGTGCAGATTGCCGCCGATTTTGCCCGAGGCGTATCCGCACGACTTGCCGGCGTCGATGTACCCAAGTACGAAGACAACGAAGCGACGTTTGTGGATCTGCAAGCGCTGCTCAGCAAAACCCTAGCTTTTGTCCACGGCATGACGCCGACGCAAATCGATGGCAACGAAGCACGCGAAATCATTACGCGCCCGGGCACGCCAAAAGAAAAGCGATTCACGGGCCAGTCTTACCTGTTGAGCTACGGCCTGCCGCAGTTTTTCTTCCATGTCACCACCACATACGCGATATTGCGTCACAACGGTTTAGAAGTCGGTAAGCGCGATTTTATGGGTGAGTACTAAAATAACCTTTTGTTCTGGAACGGTGGTGCTTGCGGCGCAACTAAACATCGTCAATAAGGCACGCGCATGCTGAAAATCTGGGGTCGCACAAACTCGATTAACGTACAAAAAGTGATGTGGGTGGTAGACGAACTCGGCATCGCGCACCAGCGCATTGACGCGGGCATGCAGTTTGGTCTCGTAAACGAGGCCTGGTTTCGGGTCATGAATCCGAGCGGTCGTGTGCCCACCATCGATGACGATGGATTTATTCTATGGGAATCGAATGCAATCGTTCGCTACCTGGCGAGCAAGTACGGCGCCGGCAACCTGTCTCCGTGGTCGGTCGAGGCCTGTGCGTCCGCCGATCGTTGGATGGATTGGTCGATCACGACCATGGCGCCGCTCATGACACCACTTTTTTGGGGCCATATTCGGACGGCACCGGAGAAACGCGACTTAAGAGCCCTTGAAGATGTACGCCTGGAAATGGAGCAGGTCATGAAGGTTCTCGATGCCAACCTTGCGGCCTCAGTCTACGTCGCCGGTAATGAACTTACTATCGGCGATGTCCCAATCGGCTGCTTGGTGCATCGCTGGGTTGCATTGCCGATTGAGCATGGCAATCATTCGCACGTCGCGGCTTGGTATGCGCGGCTATCCGAGAGACCGGCATTTCAGAAAAATGTCATGCTGCCGCTGTCGTAAAGCCTGAAGATCGCATCCTCGCCGATGTGCTTCAACCGAGTGACGCCTTGCGATTGCTGAGTTCCCGGATCGTAAATACGACGAAGTGAGGTGTAATGGAATCAACGATGAAACTCGGTGCGCAGGAGCTAAAGACCATCGTCGATCGGACGCTCGAGCACTATGACCAGCGCGCCGAAGCGTTCTGGGCAGGCACACAGAATCACAATGTGACCCAGAATGTCGAGGCTTTGTTGCAATATATTCAAGGTACGCCACCTTTCAACATACTCGATTTTGGGTGTGGGCCCGGACGGGACCTCAAGGCGTTTTCCGAGCTCGGCCACATTGCGATTGGTTTGGACGGCGCCCCACGCTTTGCTGCCATGGCGCGCACTAACAGTGGGTGCGAAGTGTGGCAGCAGGATTTTTTGAAGCTTGCTTTACCGGACAACTATTTTGATGGTGTGTTCGCCAACGCCGTCCTATTTCACGTCCCCAGCCAAGCATTACCGCAAGTGCTGCTGGCATTGCACGCAACACTAAAACCAGGCGGCGCGCTGTTCAGCTCGAACCCCCACGGCCATAACGAGGAAGGCTGGAACGGCGGACGCTACGGCGCGTACTATGATCTGGAAACGTGGCGCCGTTACCTGTCCACGGCCGGATTCATTGAGCTGACCCACTATTACCGTCCGGCGGGTTTGCCGCGCGACCAGCAACCCTGGCTGGCAAGCGTCTGGCGCCGAAGGGGGGCGCAGCGGAATTCTCTTCAGAGTCCGCTTGGGGCGTCGTCCAACCGTCTGACGATATCCTTAAATAAATAACTCAGCGAGGTAAGTCCCCGGCTCTCCCGGGGGCCGCTTAATTTTACGGTCTCTTAGACCCCAGGCTGATTTGCTGTCAGTTATCAGCCAGTTGCACTTCCTGCAGTCCGCAAATCTGTAAGCGCCCCGTTCGACCCGAGCGATGCGTCTGCGGCAATAGCCCGTAAACCCAATATCCGCGCGGCTTTCTGGCCGATAGCGGGTTCCGGGCGCTACCTGAAAAAGCGTCTTTTCAATCCGTCAGCCCGGCGCCAGTGCCGGCCCCGTAAGCTGACCCCATCGAAAGCAAAGAGCCACGAACCAGGGGACCGCCATGAACCTTATCGACACCATGTTCCGCCGGCTGGAACAACGCATGCTCGGTAAGATTGAGCGTTATGTCGATTCGGCGCAGGGCACGCGATCTGCCAATAGTTGTGCCACATTGGCCGCTGCCGCGCTGATTTGCGTCCTTTCAGTGGGCGGCTTGTTGGTCCCCGCCGGCGCGCGTGCCGAAGACGGCGCGTACGCCGAAGCGCAAGCGCGAAGCGGCGAGCGCGTCTACACCGAGCACTGCGCGGGTTGCCACGGCGCCAATCTCGAAGGCAAGGGCAATGTCCCCGCGCTGTCCGGTACGGCCTTCATCAAACGCTGCGATGAAAACGGCCACACCGTAGACGATCTGCTCTTCATCATGCGCTCATTTATGCCATACAACGAGCCGGGCAAGCTCTCCAAGCAGCAGTACGCCGAAATCATGGCGTACATGCTGAAAGACAACGGCTTCGCCGCCAGCGCCAAGGTGCTTTCCTCCGATGCGCAAACGAAAATCGCGCTCACGACTAAGCCGTAAAGCATGGTTATGCAGTGCGTTTTGTTCAACCCAACCTGAAAGGAGAACCACTATGTCACGCAACACGCTCGGTATCATCAGTGCCACCGTTATCGTTGTCTCGATCACCGGCGCGCCGCTTGCCAACGCGCAACAACAAAACAACCCGCTGCATCCAACTTACTTCGCTGCCAAAAGTGTAGGCATCAATCCTGCTTCTACGGGTGGGGTTTCGCGCTACGTCGACTCGCACAGTCCATTACATCCGGCTTTCGGGCGCGCGAGCGAAGCAAGCAACTGGGATGCTACGGGTATCGCATCCACCCAAGCACCATACATCGATGCCAACAACCCTCTGCACCCCAAGTACACGCATAACTAAGACACCGGGGTAGTCAGGATGACGCTCGCAACGGACGCGCTCCGTTGCTCGCGGAGGGCGGCTCAGTCAGTCTTTCCCGGTTGTACAAATGGGCATAGACTAGACGCGTGGGACGGGCGGGGGATCGCCGCACATAACCGCGAGTGGCACGCGAACGACACAACGATAAGGAGGCTTACGATGGATAGGGTAGATAGACGTGATTTTCTCGCTCGATCGGCGGCGCTGGCAGGAATGTCCCTCTTGCCGTATTCCGATTCCGCACGGGCTGAGCCGCCGCCGGAAATCAAGAAGATTCGCTTTTTGCACGTCCCGAGCATCTGCCTGGCGCAGACGTACCTGGCGATCGAATTGCTGCGCCTGGACGGGTTTACCGATCTGCCGTTAGTCGATCCTGATCCGGCGCGCGGCGCCAACTTGATTGCCGATGGACATGCGGACTTCGGAATGCATGACGTGCCAAGCCTCATTCCAATGCTGGATACTGGAAAACGTGTAGTCGTATTAGCCGGGATCCATGCCGGTTGCTGGGAACTCTTCGCTAACGAACGTGTTCAGGCGATCCGGGACCTCAAAGGGAAGACCGTCGCCATCAGCGCCATGGGGCCCGGAGAGCACATCTTTATCGCAAGCATGCTCGCCTACGTCGGCGTGAATCCAAAAACACAGGTGAATTGGACGGTGGCGGGATCCTATCCCGATTCAATGCGCTTGTTCGTCGAGGGCAAGGCCGATGCGTTCCTCGGATTCCCCCCGCAACCTCAGGAACTGCGTGCGAAGAAGATCGGGCGGGTCATCGTGGACACGGCGCAAGACCGGCCTTGGTCTCAATACTTCTGTTGCACGGTCACGGCAAACAAAGACTTTGTCCGCAAGTACCCGGTCGCCACCAAGCGGGTCGTACGCGCGTACCTGAAAGCCACTGACATCTGCGCTCGGGAACCCGAACGGACCGCCTGCTTCATGGCAGACAAGGGCTACGAACCACGCTACGACATCGCACTCGAAGTCGTGAAAGCCGTGCCGTACAGCCGATGGCGCGAAGCCAATCCGGAGGACAGCTTTCGCTTCTACGCGCTCCGCCTACACGAAGTCGGCATGATCAAATCCACACCGCAGCAGATCATCGCGCAGGGCACCGATTGGCGATTTTTGAATGAACTTAAGAAGGAGTTAAAGGCGTGAGCTGCCCCATTACCGCCCCCATCCCAACCTTCCCCCGCAAGCAGGGGAAGGAGACGTTCTCCCTGCCTTGCGCGTAGCGTGGGGGAGGGTCGGGGGCCTACGAAGCCGCAAATTGGGGGCGAGACCCGCCCGACGAAATGACGATTTGAGATTTGGATTAACAGCCACGCGGAAAGCTTGGTCGATTCGACCTTAGCCATTCGCGTTATTTCAACCACGGAGGAAATGATTATGCAATCTCGACCGAAAAAACGGGTGTTGGCACTAGCCGGCGTGTTGGGCCTGACTCTTGGAGCGCCGATCGCCATTACGCAAGCGGAAACCTGTATCTCGCCTTATATCAAGGGGCTCACTCAGCCCGAGAAAGTGATGTATCTATGGGCACTGCCCGCCACCCCCGGAGAGGGCGAAGATTTCCTGGCGGTGATCGATGTCAATCTCGCCTCGTCCACCTACGGCAGCATTCTGAAAAAAGTCCGGGTCGGCTCAGTGGGCAACGAAGCGCACCACATTGGCTACACCGACGATCGCGCCAAGCTCTGGGCGGCCTCCCTCAACTCCGATCGGTTCTTCATCTTCGATGTGGCGACCGATCCGATGAATCCCAAGCTGATCCGCGTCATCGACAACGTCGCTAAGGCGACCGGCCTATCGGGCCCGCATACGCCTTACGCGATTCCGGGGCGCATGTTGGTGAGCAT
>JBDSJK010000027.1:0-16699 GCA_039917535.1 Burkholderiales bacterium | reverse complement strand
GCGCTCTTGGCGCGGGGTTGTTTATTACGTGACAGCCCGTCGCGGTTTTCTGAATGAGCCACGCGTGGTACACCTCTAGCCCGAATGCTGTGCCGTTCCACGCGATGCGTTCGCCGGGCACAAATTCCTGCACGATCGATTCGATATTGACGCCAAATGTCTTCCAGCGAAATGTGGTGCCGAGCGCCAAGTCCGGTGACGTAATGCTTATGATGCGAACGTTCGCGGAATTGACATACCATGTCGGCCACAGCGGCGCGCGGATCAACCATGCCCATACGTGATCGGCCGGTGCGGCGATATCAATCTCGTTGCGAACATGGATGGGGCAATGGCTCGGTTGGTAGTGAGCGGGCCAGATGATTTCGTTGCCAGATTGCATGAATCGAACCTCCTCTGTCGTTAGCCGCACTTACCCGTGTCGTTGCATCACGCGACCGCGAGCAACGCGACGATTCTCCACCCCGCCCCAGTAGCGGTGCTCCTTGCCGTCCTTCTTACGAACGGTGGCGCGCAAAAACATCGTGCCGCCGATTATCCGCAGAATTCAGCACAGCGCCACAAGCAAGGTCTTCACTACACGCACTTTGCTCAAAGCACAGCGCTTCGAGCTCCATTGCAACAAAGAGTGAGGCCGAGACACTACTCAATTTCATGCAAATTTCGTGTCGAATCCGCTCAGTGCGGTTAGTATGGCGTAATGTTCGCTTAGATGCGTATTGGCTTCACGGCGGATCATTTTGCTGCCACGCCACAAGGCAACAGGGGTGCGGCCTTCCAGGCATAGGCCGCCAGGAGCAAGACGGGGAGCGGGACGTGGCGAAGCGCTCAAAACGCTAACGAACGTTCCTGCTTTTTAATATCACAATCGTAACAGGGGCCCGCTAAACAACACCGGCCCAGTGGGTGCACCGGTGGGCGATCCGCCTTTGGGTTCCAAGCTAACGGCCAGGGCGGGAACGTTCGGCATGTCTCCAGCGCGCTCTATAACGAGTTTTACGGCCGCTTTGCCGGCGGCGGGCACCAAGCCTAGGGATTTGGGTGCGCCACCCTCGGGCAGGCTCCACAGTTCCAACGAGCGATCGTCGGCAATCGCTTGCGGCGCGACGATATTGACACTCAATTCACGCTGTCCTTTAACGTACTGCACCACCATCATGGGTTGATGCTGTTCATTGGCAAGCACCGCCACGTAGGCGGTCTGCAGGTCGCGCTGGGGCGCAAGGCCGGTGTAAAGCAGCATTGTGAACGCGACAGCGCTCGCGGCCAACGCAAAACCTCGCCAAAAATTCAGAGATTGCCATATACTGACGCGCGGTTGGTTGCTCTGTATGCGACTTTCAATATTGCGCCAGAGGCGATCGGGTGGCGTGACGGGTGCAATCGCTTGGGCAATGGGCGCGAGCCGTTCCTGCCACTCCATCACGGTGCGGCGGAGATCCGCGTCGTCGTGCATTAAGCGCTCGAAGCGCTTGCGCGCCAAGCCGTAGAGCGTGCCGAGAGCGTATTCGCTGGCGAGCATATCGCGTAGTTTGGGAGCGCGGTATTTCATGCTTGCAAGCAGTCTTTTAATTGCGCCAAGCCACGCCGGACATAGGTCTTCACGGTGCCGAGCGGTTCCTTAAGGTGTTCCGCCAACTCCGAATGAGTCAGGCCATGTAGAAACGCCAGCGCGATGGTCTGGCGTTCCCGCGCGGCAAGGCGCTGCAAGCAGGAAAAAATGCTCTTTGTAGCGGCGCTTTGCACCAGCCGCTCTAGCGGCCCCAGCGCGTCATCGGGCACTGACTCAAGCAGGGCGTTATCGTCCGTGCTAATTTCGTTTTGCGGCCGACGTAACCAATCGAGGCAACGATTGCGCACTATGGTGGTCATCCACGTCAGTGGCGCGGCAAGACTGGAATTGTATTCGCTCGCATGGTTCCAAATATTAACGAAGGCTTCTTGTAGCGCGTCTTCCGCCCAATCGCGCCGCCGCAGAAGTTTGAGCGCGATACCGAACAGACGCGCCGAGCTTAGCTCATAAAGCCGCGCAAAGGCCCGCTGGTCGCGGCGTCCGGCGGCGACGAGTAAATCTATGAGCGGGTCTTCGGCGGTCATGGAATGAGCATTTCGAGAGTCTTAAGCACTTATACGTTGTTTAGCGGTGTTCGGATGTGGGCTATGTTGCTCGGCGTTAAGCGTATTTGCCATGGTTTCGCCCCACGTCATACACGTGTATATTCGCGTCAGCCGGACAACTATGGCTTATTACATCATAAGAAGTGTACATATGCGAAACTTTAATAGACTGGTAATCATTTTTTGTTGGTTGTTCGTCGCGAATGACCTTGCGTTTGCACGCAAAGTCGCGCCGACACCCATCGAAGTTATCACGCCCGCCGTGGCGGCGGCTCACCCGCTTGCCGCGCGTGCGGGTTACGACATTATGGAGCAAGGCGGTAACGCTTTTGATGCGGCTGTCGCGGTGAGCGCTGCTCTGGCCGTCGTCGAGCCTTATGCTTCGGGCATCGGCGGGGGTGGCTTCTGGCTGTTACATCGCGCAAGAGATCATTTTGAAACCATGGTCGACGCCCGTGAAACCGCGCCGGCCAAGGTCACGCCGGCAATGTACTTGGGCAGCGACGGTAAGCCGCTGCCCAGCGCGAGTTTGGAAGGCGGCCTGGCAGCGGCGATCCCGGGTTTGCCAGCGGGCCTGGTGCATATGGCGCAGCGCTACGGCAAGCTGCCGCTCAAAAAATCTCTGGTGCCCGCGATACGCTACGCGCGGGAGGGATTTCGTGTCGACGAACGCTACCGGCAAATGGCCGAGTTGCGGCTTGCCATGCTGCAAACATCGCCCGCTTCCGGTGAGATGTTTCTCGATGGCGGCGCTGTACCGGGCGAAAAATTTTCGCTACGCCAGCCCGAGTTGGCGAATACGCTGGAAGCGCTTGCTAAGTCAGGAAGCCCGGGCTTTTACCGGGGCTCCATGGCCCAGGCTTTGGTGAACGGTATCAATGCTGCGGGCGGCGTGTGGCAAATGTCTGACCTCGCGGCTTATCGGGTGCGTGAGCGTAAGCCGGTGAAATTCACCTTTCAAAACGCGACCATTACCAGCGCGGCGCTGCCCTCATCGGGCGGGCTGACCCTGGCGCAGGCCTTGAATATTCTCGAATACACACCGTACAAAAACGTCGACCCCAAGGTAAGAACCCATTACATCGTGGAAGCGTTGCGCCGCGCTTATCAAGACCGGGCACGTTATTTGGGGGATTCGGATTTCACCACTCCACCGGTGGAGCAATTACTCGACAAAAATTACGCCGCACGTCGAGCCTTATCAATTGATCCCAACGAAGCCACGCCTAGTTCCAGCATGGGTGACGCTGCCATCAAGAAGACCGAAGGCACGAACACCACGCATTTTTCCGTTGTCGACCGGTCGGGGAATCGCGTTGCCGGTACGCTGTCGATCAACACGCCGTTTGGCTCCGGCGTGTTGGCCGGTAAGACTGGGGTGTTGCTGAACAACGAGATGGATGATTTTGTGATCAGCCCCGGTGTGCCGAACGCCTACGGCCTGGTCGGTAGCGAAGCCAATGCCATCAAGCCGGGAAAACGGCCGCTGTCGAGTATGTCACCGACTTTCGTTGAAGATGAGCGCGGCGTGATGATCTTGGGCACACCCGGCGGCTCGCGCATTATCAGCATGGTGTTAATCGGCATACTTGAGTATCTCGGTCAAACGGAGCCCGATGCGCGCGCCATTGTCAACGCGCCGCGTTTTCATCACCAATATTTGCCTGACCGCATCGAGTTTGAGCCTGACGGATTCGAGCCGGAATTGCTCGCGCAAATGAGCAGCCTGGGCCACAAAGTCGATGTCGCCAAACGGCGCTGGGGCAATATGCAAGTGGTGATTGTTGATAAAAAGACGCGGCAAACGCAGATAGGCAACGATCCGCGTGGTATTGGCGGTTTGGCGTGGTTTTAACCCTGGCAATTAAGGTAAGATAAAGATCCAGATTGGAGGCTAGCCGTGTTTTCAAGACGACGATTTATCAAGTCCAGCGCCGCACTGGGCGCAACTGGCTTATTAATCCCGAGCATGGCATGCTCGCGAGACGCGATGTTCGGGCCGAACGAATTGCCACAAGGGTTTTTGGATAGCGCTTCCCTTGAAATTTTGCCCGGCAAATTGCCCCTGGTGCGCAAGTCGTTTCGTCCTCCCAATTTCGAAACGCCCGTTAACTATTTTCAAGAAGCGTTCACACCCAATAATGTTTTTTTCGTCCGTTACCATGTGGCGAATATCCCCGAAGTGGATGGCGCAGCTTGGAAGCTGAAGATCGGCGGCGACGCGGCGGGTAAGGCTATCGAACTGACGCTGGATGAATTAAAAACTCAGTTTGAACAAGTGGAGATCAATGCGTTGTGTATGTGTTCCGGCAATCGGCGTGGCTTGTTTCAACCCCATGTAGCGGGTGTGCAGTGGGGCCACGGCGCCATGGGTAACGCACGCTGGAAAGGCGTACGGCTGAAGGATGTATTGGCCAAAGCGGAGCTAAAAAAAGAAGTGTTGGAGATCGGACTCGACGGCACTGATTCCGGCGTGATGGACAAAAGCCCCGACTACGTAAAGAGCATTCCGGTGTGGAAGGCGCTTGACGAAAATACCCTCATCGCCTTCGAGATGAATGGCGAGCCGCTGCCCCATTGGAACGGTTATCCGGTGCGCCTTGTGGTGCCGGGTTGGACCGCGACCTACTGGATGAAACATCTCACCGCCATCAACGTTTCGGCCAAGCCCGTAGAGGGCTTTTGGATGAAGCAGGGCTATCGAATTCCAAAAGGGAAGTTTCCCATTGTGCAACGCTTTGTATCTCAGGATACCGAAGCCAATACGCCCGTCACGGAAATGGTGGTGAATTCCATGTTCACCAATATTATTGAAGGCCTACAATTTGCCGCCGATACCTCGATCGACGCGCGTGGCGTGGCATGGGACGGCGGTTTTGGCATCGCGACGGTGGAAGTTTCCATCGACAATGGCCAAACTTGGCGTCGTGCCGAACTGGGCAAAGATCTCGGTAAATTCTCCTGGCGGCAGTGGAGTTTTCGGTTCCGTTTTGACCAGCCGGGCCAATATTTTTTGATGGCTCGAGCGACTAATATAATCGGCACGACTCAGACGTTTGAACTTATTCCCAATCCGGCGGGCTATCACCACAACGTGGTTCAACGCATTAAAGTGGATGTGTCGTGATGGCGAGATATACATTGAAATGGTCATTGTTGTGCTGCCTTGCATCGACCGGCGTGTTAGCTGACGAGAGCAATATTCGGTTAAAATCCGGCCCGGGATTAGAGAAGGTTCAGGCCTATTGCAGCGCTTGCCACAGCTTGGACTATATCCAAATGAATTCGCCGTTCCCTGATCGAAAATTATGGGAGGCGGAAGTGAATAAAATGATCAACGCTTTTGCTGCGCCGATTCCCAAAGAAGATGTTCCGGTTATCGTAGAATATTTGGTGCAGCAGTACGGCAAGCCATAAAGTTTTCCCAGGAACAGGCTGGTAATGAAAACGGCATTTCTAGAGTTTGAGCAGCCCATCGCGGAACTTGAATCGAAGATCGAAGAATTACGTTTTGTGCAGGACGATTCCGCCGTGGATATTTCCCAAGAAATCGGGCGGCTGGAAAAAAAGAGTCAAACACTCGCGAAGGAAATTTATTCCAATCTCACCGCCTGGCAGGTCGCCCAAGTGGCACGTCACCCGCAACGGCCTTATACCCTTGATTACGTCAATTTCTTATTCACGGATTTTGAGGAATTGCACGGCGATCGGGCCTATGCCGATGATCATGCCATCGTGTGCGGGATGGCGCGTTTTGACGGCAAACCTATAGTGGTGATCGGCCATCAAAAAGGCCGTGATACCAAGGAAAAAATTCAACGCAATTTCGGCATGCCGCGTCCCGAAGGTTATCGCAAGGCATTGCGGTTGATGCGCTTAGCCGAAAAATTTTCCATGCCGTTGTTCACGTTCATCGACACGCCCGGCGCCTACCCCGGCATCGGTGCCGAAGAGCGCGGCCAGTCCGAGGCCATCGGGCGTAACCTGTTTGTCCTGTCGCAATTGCGCGTCCCTATAATCTGCACCGTGATAGGCGAGGGCGGTTCCGGCGGAGCGCTCGCCATTGGTGTGGGCGACGCCACGGTGATGATGCAATATTCGACGTACTCAGTCATTTCGCCTGAAGGTTGTGCGGCGATTTTGTGGAAGAGTCCGGAAAAAGCGTCGGAAGCGGCCGAGACCTTGGGCATTACCGCCCCCCGGCTCAAGAGCCTGGGCCTGGTCGATAAGGTGGTTAGCGAGCCGCTGGGCGGCGCCCATCGCGATCCGCAAACGACCGCCACCGCCTTGAAGAAGGTGCTGCGCGACGTGGTCGGTCAACTCGCAGAATATGATATTGACGAGTTGGTGAAGCTACGCCAGAAGCGGCTGGACGGTTATGGCAAGTTCAAACAAGCCTAGTTGTTTTGCGTCAGCCTGCTAGTGCGACGGATCTCTCCGATCACGTCCTAAACGTATTACGCGCCTGCACCCAGCCCGGCGCTAATCTCTGCGTGGGTCTTTCCGGCGGCTGCGACTCGGTCGCGCTGTTGCATCTGCTGGCTTCTCAACGCGCGGTACTGGGTCGCGAAGTTTCCGCCCTTCACGTCAACCATCAAATCAGTCCCCACGCCGGCGCATGGGCCGAGTTTTGTATTCAATTGTGCGCTGGCCTTGCAATACCGCTGCGCGTTGAGCGCGTGGTAGTTGCTCGCGACAGCGGCAAAGGTCTCGAAGCCGCCGCACGCGAAGCGCGCTATGAAGTGTTCAACAGCGTCGACGCCGACGCTGTGTTACTCGCCCATCATCGCGACGATCAAGCCGAGACGATCTTGCTGCAAGCCTTACGTGGTGCGGGTCTCAAGGGCATAAGCGGTATGCCGCGGGTGCGGCGTAAGAGGGAAAATGAGCAGCCGGACTTTGTTCGCCCCTTGCTTGACGTGCGCCGTGACTGGTTAGTCGAGTATGCAAAACTTCATCGCCTAGAATGGGTCGAAGATGAATCTAACGTGGATACTCGTTACGCAAGGAATTTTTTGCGCCACGATGTGTTACCGCGCATTGCGACGCTTGCGCCACACTATCGCGACAGCCTGAGCCGCTTGGCCAGCCACGCCGCCGAGGCGCAACAACTACTCGACGAGCTGGCGCAGATTGACTTGCCAGCATCTCTCAACTCGGATGGTTTGCGAATTGACGTGTTGTGTGCCCTGTCCCCGCTCCGTACAAAAAATCTGTTGCGGCACTACTTTGCCGAGCAGGGATTTGCGATGCCGAACGCAACACAACTTAACGAAATTCTCGAGCAACTGCTAAGCCATCGTGCCGATTCCGATACAATGGTTCGCTGGGGCAACATGGTGCTAAGGTGTTATCGAGGTACAGTGCGATTCGATCCGTTGCCTGGACCTAAGGTGGCACCCATTCACCAGGTGTGGAACGGAGAAGATAAAGTTGAGTTAGGGCAGAACCGCGGTTGGCTGAATTTTGAGTCTTGCGTTGGCGTTGGCCTTGCGCGGGAAAAATTGTCTCTGGGCAAAGTGACCATTCGCTCCCGCAAGGGAGGCGAACGGTTTCAGCCCCAATCGAACCGGCCGCGGCGGACCCTGAAAAAGCTGCTGCAAGAAGCGGGTGTGCCCGCGTGGCGGCGCGCGGGTTTGCCGCTGGTATTTTGCGGCGACGTACTCGTGTGGGTGGCGGAGATTGGCTTGGAATATAGCTTTGCGTCCGGTAGCGGCGAACCGGGGTTGCGCATCACTTGGCACCGTTCCGGCGCCGCTTCCATTTCCGCATCACCTGCCAGCGCCAAATAAGCTGAACCAAGACGTAGCCCACTATCGCGAATACGCTGCACTGTATGGCCAAGCCGATCAGCAACGTATCGCCGAGACTGTAAATCCAATTCCACAACTGCTGCAGCAGTTGCATTAACCCTTCGGACTTGAATTCCGCCATCGGTGGAGCAGGCGCCGTAACCCCGGTTGCGAGCGCGCCGATCTTGTAGGCGAGAATATAGAGCGGTACAAAAGTGAACGGATTGGTGTAGAGCGTGGTGAACGCGGCGACGGGCAAATTTGCGCGTAACACAATCGCAATTGCCGCGGCCGACAAAATTTGAAATGGGCCTGGAATTAATCCTGTGACCAAACCAATCGCGACACCTTTGGCGACCGAGTGGCGGTTGAGGTGCCACAAGCTGGGCTGAGTCAAGTAGCGGCCAAATATCTTCAACACTGGATTGCTGTTGATATCTTCGGCGCGGGGTAGATATTTTTTTAGTCGGCCTTTAAACATATTTCCTTGTTTTGTTGCGCGGTGGAAACGGCCTGGGAGGAAATACTGGCGCGGCTCTTCGGCCAGTCTTAAGTACGCAGTAAGGCGCGCGCCGCGCCTACAAGTGCCGGATATTCAGCCAAGATAACGCAAGTTGGAATCGCCGCGAGATAGTCGCTAAAGCGGCCTTTGCTTTCAAAACGTTCGCGAAACGGGGAACGATCAAAAAAATCGCCCAGTTTAGGCACAATTCCGCCGCCGATATAAATCCCGCCCCGCGCGCCTAACGTCACGGCAAGATTGCTGGCCGCTGTAGCGAGCATTGCGCAAAACGTATTGAGGACGTCGGCACAAAATGCATCGCTGCCGGACAGCGCGCGGTCGGAAATTTCCGCGGGCGTGGGCGCAGAACCTGACTTGTTTTCGAGCAGCGCCATGGCGCGATACAACGAGTTGAGTCCAATACCGGAAATTAAGCGTTCCGTCGAGACGTGGGGGAATTCTCGCCAAACAATTTTCAATATGTCCGCTTCGCGCTCGTTCGCAGGGCTGAAAGTGACGTGACCCCCTTCGCCCTCTAGCGGTACCCAGCCATCGCGCGTCGGAATCAGCCCCGACACACCCAGGCCGGTTCCTGCGCCGATCAGGCCGACAGCGGCATTGGCAGCAGCCGTGCCAGTGCCGATCTTGTGTAATTCCTGCGACTTAAGATGCGGCAATGATAATGCTAGCGCGGTGAAATCGTTGAGCATTAACAACCGGTCCACACTCAGCGCTCGACGCGCGGCTTCGACTGAAAACGTCCAATGGCTGTTGGTGAGTTTGACCTCGTCGCGGGACACCTGAGTCGCCACCGCCATGGCGATTTCGCGGGGACGCGGCGCGCCGGTGTCTTGCAGATAGGCTTCTATTGCTGCCACGGGCCCGGCATAATTTCCGCAACCTAGCGTTCGCTCGTTTGAGAGTTCGCAACGATCATCGAAAAACAGCGCGAAACGCGCGTTGGTTCCGCCGATGTCGGCGGCGAGTCGAGGCAGCTTGGCGCGATCAGTCAACATCGCTGCTTGATCTAACGAAAGCGTCTAAAGAACGCACGGACATCTTCTGCGAGCGCTTGCGGCTGCTCCATCGCCGCGAAGTGACCGCCCTTGTTCATGGTCGTCCAACGCTGAATGTTATAAAAACGCTCCGCGATAGAGCGCGGCGGGCGGAGTATCTCCTTCGGAAACGCCGCATAGGCCGTTGGCACTTCGACGCGCTTACCGTCCGGAATCGGCCACGGGCCGTGGCTGCGCGCATAGTAAGGCCAGCTCGCGGAATTGATCGCGCCCGTCGCCCAATACAACGTAATATTCGTGAGCAGTTCGTCCTTGCTGAAGACACTTTCCAGATCGCCGTTGCAGTCGCTCCAGGCGCGAAATTTTTCGACGATCCACGACGCCAAACCTATCGGTGAGTCGGTCAATGCGAACGCCAAGGTTTGCGGCTTGGTGCCCATGATCCACTGATAACCCGTTTCCTCTTTGAGAAAATATTGGAGCTCTTTGAGGAATTGTTTTTCCTCATCGCTGCCTATATCGGCAAGCGTCAAGTCGCGTCGCACGCCAAGCAAATTCAGATGTATGCCGTGGAGTTGCTCGGGATGATCGACGGCCAAACGCGACGTAACGAACGAACCCCAATCGCCGCCCTGTGCGGCATAGCGCCGGTAACCAAGCACATCCCCCATCAGCTCGGCAAACACCGCCGCGATTTCCGTCGCACCGAAACGCTGCTGGTTGGGCTGGAAAGACAGTGTGTAACCGGGCAACGAAGGCGCAACTACCGTGAAGGCATCGGTCGCATCGCCGCCGTGAGCTGCGGGGTTCGTCAGCAGCGGGATGATTTTTTCGAATTCGACAATGGAACCAGGCCAGCCGTGAGACAGCAACAGCGGCATCGGTTTGGGGCCAATACCGGGCTCATGGATAAAGTGCAGGTCGATTCCAGCGAGCGGCACACGATATTGAGCAAAGCGATTCAGCTTGGCTTCTTGCGCGCGCCAATCGAACTCAGTGTACCAATAACTCGCCAGCTCTTTGAGGTAAGCGAGGCTCGTGCCGTATTGCCACTCCGCGCCGGGTGCTTGATCGGGCCATCGTGCGCGGGCCAGGCGCTCACGCAAGTCGCGTAACAGGTCATCGCCAAAGGAAATTTGAAATGGGGTCGGGCGCATCGGCTTTGTTGGACGTGAGTGGAATGATTGTTTATTTTACACCGATGATTTGCATAAATCTTGACGCGCGGGGTGTTGAATAACAAGCGAACGGAGTGCGTATTTCAGTCATTATGGACATCGGAGCCTAAGCTTTTGATTTTATTTTCGTCGAGATTAGCGCACAGTCGTTGCATCGGCGGGGTTTTCCTGCTTATTCACTCTTAGCCTAGCTAACCACTGTTTCAACGATTCCAAATACAAATATACCACCGGTGTGAGATAAAGGGTGAGCAGTTGAGACATCAGCAGTCCGCCTACAACGGCTAAACCCAATGAACGTCTTGCGTCGGCACCGGCGCCCCAGCCTAGCGCGATGGGGAGTGTGCCGAACAAAGCGGCCATGGTCGTCATCATAATCGGGCGGAACCGCACTAAGCACGCTTCGTAAATCGCTTCGAGCGGGGTTTTTTCCGACGTGCGGCGCGTTTCGATGGCAAAGTCGATCATCATGATCGCGTTCTTTTTAACGATGCCGATGAGCATGATCATGCCGACGAAGCCGTACATATTCAGCTCGACCTTGAAGAGCAGCAACGTCAACAGTGCGCCCAGACCGGCGGTTGGCAAACCGGACAGAATGGTGACCGGGTGAAGATAACTCTCATACAAGATCCCTAGCACCAGATAAATCACGAATATCGCCATCGCGATCAACAGGCCCATGCCGGTCAACGACGCTTGAAACGCTTGGGCCGAGCCTTGGAAATTGGCGCTTACGCTGGCGGGCATGCGCAGTTCGGATTTCGCTGCGTCGATGGCTTTGGTCGCTTCGCTTAACGGCACGCCAGGCTTTAGATTAAAAGACAGCGTGACGGCAGGTAATTGACCCCTGTGCGCGATCAGTAGCGGTCCAACGCCACGGCTAAGGCGCGCCACTGAACTGAGCGGCACCAGGGCACCCGTTGCGGCGCGCACGTACAATAGTGTTAGCGCCGACGGGTCAGATTGATACTTGGGCTCCAGTTCCATGATGACCCAGTATTCATTGCTAGGCGTGTAAATTGTGGAAACCTGACGCGAGCCGAAGCCACTGAACAACGCGCTTTCAATTTGCTCCGGCGTGACGCCGAGCGCCGAAGCTTTATTGCGGTCGATCTCCACGCGGACGCGCGGGTAGGTGATCTGCAAATCGCTGTTGACGTCTTGAAAACCGGGCAACTGCCTGAGCTTGTCTTCCAGAATAGGTGCCCAATGGAATAGTACTTCCGTATCGGTATCCTGCAGCGTGTATTGGTACTGAGCTTTGGTCAACACGCCGCCGATACGGATGGTAGGCAAATTTTGCAAATACACTTTCATGCCCGGTATCGCCGCAACTTTAGGACGCATTTCTTGAATGATGGCATCCGCCCCCAGGCGCTCCTTGCGCGGTTTGAGCCGGATCAGAATGCGTCCCAGATTGAGTTGTTGACTATTGGAAGACAGTCCGATGAACGCCATCTGCGATTCAACATTAGGGTCAGCCTGGATGATGCGCGCGACGGCGCGTTGCTTCTCCGCCATCGCGTCGAAGGAAACGTCCTGTGCGGCTTCGGTGAATGCGAACAATTGGCCGGTGTCTTCACTTGGAAGAAACCCCATCGGTGTGATGGTAAATAGCCAACTGGTCAATGCCGTTACCACGACGAAGGCCAGCATAGTGAAGCGACGATGCCTGAGTACCCACTGCAATGAAACGTCATACAGACGTTTCCACGCTTCGAAGAATGCTTCACTCATTCGATAGAAACGCCCATGTTGCCGTTCCGGTTGCAGCATGCGGCTGCAAAGCATCGGCGTTAAACTCAATGACACGAAACCGGAAACCAACACGGCAACCATAATGGTGACCGCGAATTCGTGCAGCAGCCGGCCCACCACGCCGCCCATGAATAGCACGGGGATGAATACACAAGTTAGAGATAGCGTCATCGACAGGATGGTGAACCCTACTTCTTTGCTGCCGTCCAGCGTTGCTTGCAGGCGCGACTTACCCATTTCCATGTGTCGAGCGACGTTCTCTAGCATGACAATGGCGTCATCGACCACGAATCCCACCGAAAGTGTTAAGGCCATCAGCGAAAGATTGTCCACGCTATAGCCGAGCAGATACATGGCGGAAAACGTTCCGACGATCGACATGGGCAGCGCTAAACTGGGAATGATCGTGGCCGAAAGATTGCGTAGGAACAGAAAAATCACCATCACGACCAGCGCAAGCGCGAGCAGCAGCGTGAATTTCACATCGTTAACGGATTCGCGGATTGTTTCCGATCGGTCATACAGAATCTTCATGTCGATGCCGGCGGGCATTTGTGTACGGAACGTCGGCAACAGCTTTTTGATCGCGTCAACCACCGCGATGGTATTTGTTCCCGGCTGACGCAGGATGGAAAGCACGATGCCGCGCTCATCGTTGAACCACGCCGCCAGCTTGTCACCCTGGACGCTGTCGATCACGCGTCCTAGATCGCCCAGCCTGATCGGCGCGCCGTTGCGGTAGGCAATAATCAATGGCCGAAACCCCGCCGCATTGCTGATTTGGCCGGTCGCTTCGACCGCGTAGGCCCGATGCTGACCATTCAATGTTCCGGTGGGTAAATTGACGTTGTGCTGGCTGATGGCCTGTTGCACTTCATCGATGCCGACACCCCGCGCCGCCAGCGCGTTGGGGTCGAGTTGGACACGAACCGCGTATTTCTGCGCGCCGTTGACCTGCACTTGTGCAACACCAGGAATCGTCGAAATGCGCTGCGCGAGCAGCGTCTCGGCGAATTCATCGACTTGAGAAATCGGCAGCGTGGAAGAAATTAGCGCGAGGTAAAAAATCGGCTGATCCGCCGGATTGACCTTGCGGTAACTCGGCGGGGTGGTCATCTCCGGCGGCAACTGCTTGAGAGTTTGGGTAATGGCGGCTTGTACATCTTGCGCGGCGGCGTCGATGTTGCGCTCCAGGGCGAACTGGAGGGTAATTTGCGTGGTGCCCTGGGCGCTGCTGGACGTAATGGAATCCAGCGCCGCGATGGTGGAAAACTGCCGCTCAAGCGGCGTTGCTACCGCCGCCGCCATGGTGTCCGCCGTTGCGCCGGGCAACGTCGCGGTCACCTGGATGGTGGGGAAATCCACATTGGGCAAATCGTTCACCGGCAACAGACGGTAGCTGATGATGCCGAACAACAAAATACCCAACATCACCAGCCCGGTCATGACGGGACGGCGCACGAATATTTCGGCGATATTCACGACGCTTTCTTCTCTTCCTTGATGCTGATTTTGCTGCCGGGCAACAGACGGGATTGACCATCGATCACAACCACCTCGCCGGCAGCCAGGCCCTTATTTACGAGGGTATCGGCGCCATCCACGCGGTCCACCATGATGTTGCGCACCGCCACGATTTGCTGCGGGCCGACGACATAAACATACTGACCCTTCGGTCCGGTCAACACCGAACGCGATGCAACGACCAGCGCATTTTTCTGTTCGCCCAAAATGAGCACGACCTTGACAAACTGGCCTGGCCAGAGTCCCTTGTTCCGATTGTCGAATGTTGCCTTCAACTTGATTGTCGCGGTGGTCATATCGACTGAATTATCGACAAACGTCAGGCGCCCCGACGCGATCGCCATGCCGTCGGGCTGTTGCGCGTGAACCGTCAGCGTTCCCGCCGCCATCGCCTTGCGCACGTCAGTCAACTGCTGCTCGGGAACCGAGAAATTGACATAAATCGGGCTGAGTTGATTGATTATCACCAGCGGATTGGCGTCATTAGCCTTGACCACGCTACCTTCTTGAATCAGCATCTTGCCGGTTTGACCGCTGATGGGCGCGCGTATGGCGGAGTACTCCAACTGCAGTGTGGCGTTTTCGATCGCCGCCTGATCCGACTGCACTGTTGCCGCCGCGCTGTCCAGATTAAGTTTGATCTGAGCATAAGCCTCCCGCGACACAAAATTCTTGCGCAGCAAATCCTGATAGCGCTGATCTTGGGACCCGGCGTGTTGAAGCTGCGCTTGGTCCTTTTGCAATGCAGCTTCGGCGCGTTTGAGCTCGGCTGCAAAAGGCCGCGAGTCAATTTGATAGAGCATCTGACCCTTGGCGACTTCCTGTCCGTCGGCAAAAAACATCTTGATGATTTGGCCGTCAACCTGGGATTTAACGGCGACGGAAGCGAGCACTTCGACATTGCCTATAGCCTCGATATGCAAGGGCATATCACGTTGCGTGACCGTGGCCACGAGCACCGGCACGGTTTCGGCGGTGCGCGTTGCGGAAGCTTCGGTCGCTTGCGAGTTTTTGTCGGAGCACGCCGCCAGAAATAGGGCCTGGCCAAGCACAAGCAGTGCTAGCAGGACCAGGCGGCAACCAATAGCTACAGCGCTAGGATGGATTCCAGCGGGAAATTCGTACATTGATAGCCTTGCAAAAAATCGGAGACAGAACAAGTAGTCTAGCAGGTTGATATAGAAATCTCCGCTCGTTCCCGTTGTGGATTTGACCCACTGCCCTGCCTAGAGCCACGCTAGGAACCGCTTCCTGCTTACGTCTCAGCGATACCTGCTGCGGGAGGCGCACCCTGATTGGCTCCTGGCACGGTTTAGCTGTTGCTATAGATCGCAAGCTCGGCGGAGCTGAGCCGGCCTTCGTGTAATGCGGTGGCGATTAATGCCCCGCCCGCGTTGATTGCGGCGAGCACGCGCAAGTCGTCTTCAGCGCGCACCCCGCCCGCTGCGTAAACAACGGCGTTAGGCCGACGCTGTTGCAGCGATTGGATAAGCGCAATGTCAGGGCCTTCGGCACTACCAACGCGGCTCAGGTTCATCGCTAATAGACGATTGGGCCACCGATCCGCGCGATCCAAAATTTCCCGTCGGCCAAGAAATTCGCCGTTCTTCATGTCAACGGATAACACAATATTGTTTTGATGGGACGCGAGCACATTGAGGTCATTCAAGCTTTCGCTACCGATGACGGCTACGCCCGAATGTTGACTGGAAAAAGCGTCGTAGCCGTTAGCATCGGTAATGCCTGCGTCGATCCAAAAACTCAACTCGGGAAATTGTTTCGCGAAGCTTGCGATGACTGCATTGTGGCTACCGACGCGGCGTATCGCATCCAGGTCGGCGATATATACCGTGTCGAACGGGAAGAAATTCAGCAACGCCTCAAGCATGGCTTCAGGCGCGGCGCTCGGGCATAATACCGAGCGAACCGGCGCGTAGTGGTCGCGCTCGCCGAGTCTGGCGTGCACCACCACGCCGGACATCAAATCCAACACTGGAATTAGTTTCAATTGTCGTCACTCACATTTTTCCCTTATATGGCGCGAGACGCGCGGCCCATGCGTTTATTAGTCTACGAATTTATCACAGGCGGTGGCATGCTGGGCGAACCGCTACCTGGCTCACTTAAGCGCGAAGGTGAATTGATGCGCGGCGCGCTGTTCCGCGATCTCGCCGAACTTACTGACGTTGCCGCGACGATCGCTTGTGATTCGCGTTGCGTGCCCGCTGCGCGCCCGGCAGTCACCATAATCATCGCAGACCATGCTCACGAAACCGGTGATGAATTTTTTCAGCGCGCATATGGCGCGAGCGATATGGTGTGGCCCATCGCGCCTGAAACCGATGGTGTTCTGGAGCGCTTATCAAGCGCTGTACGGGAAGCCGGAAAGCTTGTATTAGCAAGCGATGCAGCCACATTGGCATGCGCTGCGAGTAAACGCGCAACATACCGCGTTCTCAACGCCGCTGGCATAGCAGCGGTGCCTACTTTTTCGGCGGCTGATGAGTGGCCCGATATCCCCGGACCGTGGGTTGTTAAGCCCGACGATGGTGCCGGCGCATTAGGCATCGGCCTAGAAGCCAATCAGGAGGCGGCGCTTCAGGCAGTTCGCGCCACGGCGGCCTATTCATGGGTCGCGCAGCCATGGCTAGCTGGCGAGACGTTATCATTGTCGATGCTTTGCAGCAAGGGTCGCGGGTTGTTATTGGCGGTCAATCGCCAGCACATTATCTTGAACAACGGCAACGTTAAATTGGCAGGCGTCACAGTGAATGCCCTGGCGCGGACCTCGCCGCCGTTCGCACAGCT
>JBDSJK010000026.1:0-3749 GCA_039917535.1 Burkholderiales bacterium | reverse complement strand
GCCGGCAAGCGCAGTAGTTTTTCAACATCCTGCTAACTCATCACGCTGCCACCATCGACATTGAGCGTCTGGGCAGTGATATAAGAGGCTTCGCTACTCGCGAGAAATACCGCGGCGCCCGCAATGTCTTCCGGCGCGCCCATGTAGCCCAACGGCACGGCCTTACCCACGGCGATTTTCTTTTCGCCGAGTTGCAATCCTTCGTAACGCGCGAATAGCGAATCCACTTGTTTCCACATCGGCGTGTCGATCACGCCGGGCGAGATCGCATTAACGCGGATCTTGTGCGGCGCCATCGCTAGCGCAGCACTTTGCGTATAGCTAATCACCGCGGCCTTGCTGGCGCAATAATGCGCCACGAGCGGCTCCCCTCGCCGTCCTGCTTGCGAGGCAACGTTGACCACCGCGCCTTGAATGCCGCTTGCGACCATTTGTTTCAGTACCGCCTGCATAACGAAAAACATGCCTTTAACATTGACGTCAAAAATGCGATCATACATCGCCTCATCGCTTTCTAAGAGCGGCGCCATGTCGAAGATTGCGGCGTTGTTGTAGAGAAGTTCGATTGCGCCAAATCCAGCGCATGCGTTCTCAATCAGACGTGCAATGTCTGTGCTCTTGGTCACGTCGGCGGCCACATAGCGCAATCGATTGGGATACTGCGCCGACAGCGCCTGCACGGATTCAGGGGGCTGCGCTGCAATATCCTCCACGGTGCAACGCGCACCTTCGCGCAAGTAAGCCGCCGCGACCGCGAGCCCGATGCCGCCGCCCGCGCCCGTCAACAGCGCATGCCGATCATGCAAACGTCCACTCATTGCCGATGCTCCTTCACAAAATTCGTCACACGATCCCTGGCCACACGCAACGCGCTGATCAGTCGCACATCGCCAGCCAGCGGACCCCACAGCACCGTGTCGCGACAAAACGCATCCACTGGATCGGCAGCATCGCAAATGGCGCGGGCATTCGCCTCGTCCATGCCCTGATCTTGGTAGGTGTACGGAATCTGCCCGCGATGCCAGCGCTGCAGGAAAGCGAGGAACAAAGCCGGCAGCATGGCCACGCTGGCAATCGATTCATTTTTTGCCAAGCGTTCGCGAAAAGTCGGCGCGATGAAACCTGGAATCTTTGCGTAGCCATCCATCGCCACACGTTGGTTGGTGTCGCGAATGGCGGAATTGCTAAAGCGATCAAGCACCACGTCGCGATAATCAGCGAGATCGATGGGGCTGGGACTCAGACATGAAATCACGTCGTCGGTAACATAGTCGTGGACGAAGCGGCGTATCGCCGCATGGTGTGTGCCTTCGTGGATGAATTGGTAGCCCACCAATGTACCGGCCCAAGCGATACAACTGTGGCTGGCATTGAGGATGCGGATCTTAGCTTCTTCATAGGGCGCAACGGATTCCACCATTTGCACGCCGACCTTTTCCCAATCGGGACGGCCATTGCAAAAATCATCTTCGATCACCCACTGTATAAAGCTCTCAGACATCACCGGCACGGCATCGTCGCAACCTATCGCAGCGATAACTCGCTCGCGAACGTCAGGCGCGGGTCGTGGTGTGATGCGATCCACCATCGCGTTGGGGGCCGTAGTGTTGGTTCGTACCCAATCTGCTAGCGCACGATCTTCGATAAGCTCGATGAATTGCAACAGTCCGCTACGAAAGCGTTCGCCGTTATGGCGCAGGTTATCGCAATTCAACAACGTGACCTTACCCGCACCCGCCGCCATGCGTGCGCGCAAAATAGCGGTCAGCGCGCCGTAGATTGTCTGCCCTGCTTCGCCGCGTCGCGCACGATCCAGGTCGGTTTTGAGATCAGAGAAATTAAGATCCAGCCGGTTCTTCGCATCTAGGTAGTAACCGGCTTCGGTGACGGTGAACGAGATGATGCGATTGGATGGTGACGATGCAACGAAAATCAACTTAGCGAGGGTGGGTTCGTAGGATATGACGTTGCGAATCGACTTTATTCGCTCGTAACGGTATTCACCCGCTGGCGAAACGGTTTCCAACGTGTACTCGCCGCCCTGACGTTGTAACGCGGCAACGACGTCGGCCATGTCGGCGCGTAAATTACCACCAGCCAACGAC
Organism: Burkholderiales bacterium; assembly: GCA_039917535.1. Classification (GTDB taxonomy): domain Bacteria; phylum Pseudomonadota; class Gammaproteobacteria; order Burkholderiales; family JALYOK01; genus JBDSJK01. The sequence continues at coordinate 1,644 of JBDSJK010000026.1, read as the reverse complement.
CAGCTTGTATCGCCCGTGTCATGAATCCTTTGCAGATAAAGCGCCTGGTGGGCCCGGTGGAATGAGCCTAGGCCGAGATGTAACATAACTAGGCCACCGGCGTTTGTTGCGATACTCACAAGCGTTCTTTCTCTTGGTTATGAATTGTCGTTGTTAAGCTGCGACGACATTGCCGTCACGATTGAAAACATGCAGCGTGGCGGGATCCAGTTCGAGCTCAACCTTGTCGCCTGGCGTCAACAGGGTGCGCCCATTCAATCGCGACACCAGCGACACGCCTTGTGTCTCCACATAGATCAACGTATCGGCACCCAGCGCCTCGATCAACTCAACGTGGCCTTGCACAGGACCGTTGCTCGCGGGCAGCACGCGCACTGCTTCTGGCCGCACACCAAGAAAGCCATCGGGGGGCACATTTACTAGCGACGAGAACGCCGGCAGCACTTGCGCGGCAACCATATTCATCGACGGCGTGCCGATAAATTGTGCGACGAATTGATTGGCTGGGTGATCGTACAATTCCAACGGTGTGCCGACTTGCTCGATGGCACCGTCGCGCAATACGACGACGCGATCTGCCAATGTCATCGCCTCGACTTGATCGTGTGTGACATATATCGTTGTCGCGCCGAGTTCACGGTGCAACTTATGAATCTCCACTCGCGTTTGTCCGCGCAACGCCGCATCCAGGTTCGACAACGGCTCATCGAAGAGAAATATCTTCGGCGCTCGCACGATGGCACGGCCAATGGCCACGCGCTGGCGTTGACCACCGGAGAGTTCCCGCGGCGTGCGTTGTAGGTAGGGCGTGAGATTAAGAATTTGCGCGGCGCGTTCCACCTTGTCGCGGATCACGGCCTTGTCGACGCCCGCCAATTTCAATGCAAACGACATGTTGTCGAATACGCTCATGTGTGGATACAGCGCGTAGCTTTGGAACACCATCGCCAGATCGCGCTTCGCCGAGGGCAAAAACGTAATGTCGCGGCCATCTAGATTTATGCTGCCGCCAGCCACAGCCTCAAGCCCGGCGATCAGCCGCAACAAAGTAGACTTGCCGCAGCCTGATGGACCGACGAATACGATGAATTCACCGGCCTGAATATTGAGGTCGATGCCTTTGATCGCCCGGTGTTGGCCGAAGAATTTTTCTACGCCTTGTAGTTGCAGAAATGACATAGCGATTTCCTTATTTGACGGCGCCAAAAGTTAAGCCCTGCACTAATTGTTTTTGGCTGAACCAACCAAATACAACGACCGGCGCGATAGCCAACAGTGAAGCCGCCGACAATTTCGCCCAGAATAATCCTTCGGGGCTGGAGTACGAAGCGATCATGGTCGCGAGCGTGCCCGCCTTGGCGGAACTAAGATTCAACGACCAAAATGCTTCATTCCAACTTAGCACCAAACACAGCAGCCCGGTGGACGCGAGGCCACCCATCGCCAACGGCAGCAACACGTGGCGGAATTCGCTCCATACGGTTGCGCCATCCATGCGCGCCGCTTCAAGTATTTCTGGTGGAATATCCTTGAAGCTCGAATACAGCATCCACACCATGATGGGCAGGTTCGACAGTGTGAAGACGATGATCAGCGCGGTAAGCGAGTCGAGCAACCCCGTGGCCTGGGCAATCAGGTAAACGG
>JBDSJK010000025.1:0-6040 GCA_039917535.1 Burkholderiales bacterium | reverse complement strand
GCCAAATTCAAACTCGATCGCATCGAAGATCGTGACCAAGCCATGGCCTTAGTGAAACGCGCTGCCGCCCATATCAAAGCCAAGGGTCGCGAACAGGCCTACAAGGATTTGGCCAATCCGAACGGGTAATTCATGTTCGTGTTTGGTTTGAGCGCGGCCGCCCTAGTCCACCCCACGTTAAAGGGGCAAAACGTACGCGACTTTGCAGATAGTGACGGGAAAAAATTTGTCCAAACCATGCTCGAAGCCGTTACGATTCGCAACAATGGGTGGGAAGATTATCGTTGGCAGAATCCAGTCACCAGCCAGGTGGAGGGTAAGTCGGTGTATTTCGAGCGGCTCGATCACATCATAGTGGCGTGCGGGATCTACAAAGGAACGGATAGGGGTGTATCGGAGCCTCATTCTGCAACGACAACCGGAAAGTTGCCGCGCATTGCGGCGGGTTCCCACACCCCGCCGCCACCCAAGTTGCGATCTGTACGAGTCGGCTCTGTCCGTTGCCAAGGGGTTACCAACAGGCATTATCAGTTTAAGTGAGTATCCCCTTGCAACGCCAGGCATGCCCTGTGAGGCGCTCTGGTATTGGCTCTCCAGGCAGTATTGAGAAATACCGCTATGCTCTTCTGTTGCGGATCGCGGTTAGCGTCGTTCGTGTGGTTATGGCTTCCGGGTCGAGCATGACTTCGATTAATGCGGGTTTGTTCGCGGCCATTGCGCGTTCAAATGCCGGTGCGAATTGTTCCGTCGTCTCGACCTTCTCGCCGTGGGCGCCATAGGCACGGGCCAGCGCGGCGAAGTCGGGATTGCGTAGCGCGGTGCCATAATCCCGCGCTGGATACTCGCGTTCTTGATGCATGCGGATCGTGCCGTACATGCCGTTGTTCACGACGATAAACACCACGTTAACGTTGTATTGCATGGCGGTCGCAAGCTCTTGACCCGTCATCAAAAAATCGCCGTCGCCGCAAAACGTCACAACGGTACGATGGGGATTGGCCAGCTTAGCCGCTATACCCGACGGCAAACCGTAACCCATGGCGCCATTAATTGGGGCAAGCTGCGTGCGCCACGGGCGAAACGGATAAAAACGCGCGAGCCATTGGGCAAAATTGCCCGCGCCGTTGGTCATAATTGTGTTGCTCGGCAAGCGTTGCCGTAACCATACCATCACGCTGCCAAAATCCACCGGCCCAGGACAAGGGCCCGGCTCGATGTTGGCGAGGTAATCGGCGTGGGCCGCTTGGGTATTGGCTTTCCAGCGGCTTCCGTCTATTTTGGGCATCGCTCGAAGCAATCCGGCTAAAGTGGGAATGCTTGAATTGATAAACAAATCCGCCTGATAAACCTTACCCAGTTCGTCGCTGCTCGGATGAACGTGCACAAATTTTTGCTTTGGTCGCGGCACATCGAACAACGAATAGCCACTGGTCGTCATTTCATCGAGCCGTGAGCCGACCACGACGATCAGATCCGATTCCTTGATGCGTTGCGCGAGTTTCGGGTTGATGCCGATCCCGACATCGCCGGCATAATTAGTGTGAGTGTTATCGAATAAATCTTGGCAGCGAAATGCGCAGCCCACGGGCAGGCTCGCGGACTCGGCAAAACTTTGCATCGCACTGCACGCATCGGCAGTCCAACCGCTTCCACCGAGCAACAAGAATGGCCGCTCTGCTTCGCTCAGTAGCTCACGGAGTTGTTCGAGTTGTCCAAGGCCGGGGTAGGAATAAGCCGTTTTGTAGCGCGGCGCGTCGGTAACATCGGCTTCGCTCACCAACATGTCTTCCGGCAACGCCAACACCACCGGGCCGGGCCGGCCCGAGGTGGCGAGGTGAAATGCGTGACTCAAATATTCGGGAATGCGATCGGCGCGATCAATCTGCGCCACCCATTTGGACATCTGGCCGAACATGCGCCGGTAGTCGACTTCTTGAAATGCTTCGCGGTCGACAAAATCACCGCCCACTTGGCCGATGAACAAAATCATCGGCGACGAATCTTGGTAAGCCGTATGCACGCCGATGCTGGCGTTGGTCGCACCGGGTCCGCGGGTCACGAAACAAATACCCGGCCGCCCCGTTAACTTGCCGTAGGCCTCCGCCATGAACGACGCGCCGCCTTCCTGCCGGCACACGATGAGCTTAAGCTGCTCGCGCACATCGTACATCGCGTCGAGCACCGCAAGATAACTTTCGCCCGGCACACAAAACGCCAAATCGACGCCGTGACCACGCAAACCACCCACCAAAATCTTGCCGCCGCTACGCATGTGTTATTCCTTTTGAAGGGCTTTGTAGAGACAAAAATACTAACACAGCATCGTGAACGCGTATTGCGGTGAACTTGAATCAGCGTGGCGTTTAATTCAAGGCCCGGCTCAGAGAGCAATGACGATCTTACCGAAGTGCTTCCCTTCCCTCATATGCCGGAAGGCATCGACCGACTTCTCCAGCGGGAACGTCGAGGCCAGCACCGGCTTGAGATTGTTTAGCGCGATCGCGCGGTTCATCGCCTCGAAACGCGCCCGCGATCCCACCGCGATACCCTGAATGCGGACCATCGGGCCAATCACGGCTCGCAGCGGAATCTCGCTTCCAACGGTTCCAATCACGGTCCCTCCCAAGTGTTTAGCCCACTGGCAGAGCAGTAATCGTAGGTTGGGCTGACGGAGGAAGCCCAACCATTTCGCGTGGGAAACCATTCACCTCTGTTGGGCTTCGTGCCTCAGCCCAACGCACTGACCACGCCACCAGCCAATCGGGGCGCGGCGTTCCAGGCATGCATCCTGGAGAGCAATTAATCCAATGGAATGAAATGTCACCGTGAAGGTGACAATGAAATCCGGGGAACACTTAACATGAGCCGACGGCGACGGCGCTAGCCACATCGGTAACGCTGAAATACTTTGATGGTGAGGCCTTCGCGGGCTTCGTCGAGCAGCCAGTCTAGGGCTCCCGGGCTCGCTGCGCCGCCGCGCGAGCGCAAGCGTTTGGCCGCCTGACACTGAAGAGGTTGGGGCGAAACGCCTTGAGGTCGTTACACACGTCGCGGTTGACGCAATCGGCCCAATGCCGCTGACGCAGCGCATAACGCTGCGTTCCGTAAGCAGCCTTCATACAGCCAGCCTAGAGGGCTGCTTCGCATCGCCGTGGCCGAGTTGCTCGTCGAGCGTGCGTCAGCGCTCTTTAACCTTGCCAAGGTGCCCCTGGCGTGCCCAAAGCCGCGGATCTGTTCCGGCAGCCGCGCGAGCTTCACCGCCAGAGTCAGGTTTTTCTCGTTGAAACGCACCAGCGCGGCCTCGACTGAGACACGGTAGTCTTCGATCAGTTGCCTCCGCGACGAGTAGTCAGATCGCATACTTCCTCACCGCGGCCTCGTCCCACACAAGCCCGTTGCCGGGTGCATCCGCTACATTCGCAAAGCCGTCTTGCACTAAGAACGGTTCGGCGAGCAAGGGCTCGGCCCAGTTGCTCCACTCTAGCCAGTCTGCCGACTCGCTGACGCGCAGCAGGTGCGCTGAGATCAGCGGGTACAAATGGCTGGACAGCGGCAGGCCGGCAGCGCCAGCAATCGCCGCCGATCGCATCCATCCGGTCACTCCGCCTATACGCATCAGATCCGGCATGTACAGGTCGGCCGCGCGCGCCATCACGGCTTTGTAGAACTCACGCGGCCCGTAGATATTCTCGCCGATCTGGATCGGCGTCTTAATCTCGCGCGTAATCTGCGCGTATCCTTCGAGGTTGTCGTAAACGATCGGCTCCTCAAACCAGTACAGTCCCTGGTCGTCGAGTGCGTGCATGCGCTGCAGCGCTTCACCGAACGCCAACCCCTGGTTGAAGTCAGTCATCAGCAGGATGTCATCGCCAACCGCGCCGCGGACTATGCGGATCGCTTGAAGGTCTTCTTTAAGGGTCGGCCGGCCGAGGCGCATTTTTATCGCTTTGAAACCGCCTTCAGCCACCAGCTCCTTCGACTCCGCGGCAAGCTTGTCGAGCGGGATCAGCCACAGGCCATTGGTGTTGTACGCACGGATCGGGCCGGAACTGCCCCCTAGCAGCGCTACCAGCGGCAAGCCCGCAGCCTGGGCGAGCGCATCCCAGATCGCCATGTCCAGCCCCGACAGCGCGATCAGTGTGATCCCCTCGCGGCCGTTCAGATGCAACATCTTCATCGCGTCGCCATAAACATCGATTGGCGCCAGCGGCTTGCCCTTGAACAGCTCCGCAATGTTTTCAATGACGCCAGCAATTGCTCCAACGGACTTTTGCACGTACGGCTCAAGAAGACTACGGCCGACAACGCCCTCGCGCGTGCGCACGTCGATCAAGATGAACGGCCAGTGCGGATAGCCGCCGACTTTCGACACGATCGGCCGGCGCATCGGCACCGACACGCCCCTGACTTGCACACTCTCAAGAGTGAGCTTAATTGTTGGCTTCGAATGCATATCCACTGTGGTTTCCCTTCTCACTATTGAATTCCTATGTTGAAAGCCGCGCGCAGGCCACGGTAACGTTTACCGATGTTACAGGTTGTTGCGGCATCGGCGGGGCGGGATCAAAATAGCCGTGCATGATCTGCACCAGCGAGCAACTCCAGCTTCTCAGGAGTCGCATGGCCTCAGCTTTTCTTAGCGCATTGCCATCAGGCGGCCTGCCGAGAGGTTTGCGTGGTACCGTCAAGCTGCGCCTCGAGCGCGCGCCAGCGTTCCTTGACCTTGCCAAAGTGCGCCTGCTTGACGTGGCCAAAGCCGCGAATCTGTTCCGGCAGGCTCGCGAGCTCCACCGCCAGAGTCAGGTTTTTCTCATTGAGCCGCACTAGAGCGGACTCGATTGAGGCACGATAGTCCTCGATCAGCCGTCGCTCCATGCGCCGCTCCTCGGTGTAGCCGAACACGTCGAGAGCCCCGCCGCGCAGGAACTTCAGCTGCGCTAGCAGGGCGAACGCTGGCCTCATCCAGTATCCGTATTGGGCTTTGAGCAGATGGCCCTGTGCGTCGCGTTTCGCCAGTAGCGGCGGCGCTAGGTTGTACTTGATCTTGAAATCGCCCTCGAACGTATCCTTCAGCCGCTGTTCGAATGGGGCATCGGTATACAGCCGTGCGACCTCGTACTCGTCCTTATAGGCCATCAGCTTGAACAGGTATTTGGCCACCGCCTTTGCCAGCGCGTCGCCGCATCCGAGTTTCGTTTCAGCGGCGCGCACCTTCTCCACGAAGGCGCGGTATCGATGCGCATAGTTGACGTCCTGGTACGCAGTCAGAAACTCAACGCGGCGCTCCACCAGCTTGTCTAAGCTCTGCGGCATCTGCATGACCACAGGGCGCGCGGGTGACGCCAAGCGCTCGACCTGCTGCAGATCGACTGCGGCGTGGCGCCCCCACTTAAAGGCCTGCTTGTTCGGCTCGACCGCAACGCCGTTGAGTTCGATTGCGCGTTCGATAGAAGCGTCCGCCAACGGGATCAGACCCTTCTGGAACGCAAAGCCGAGCATAAATAGATTGCTCGCGATCGAATCGCCCAGCAGGGCCGTCGCCAGACGGGTCGCGTCGACGAAGTGCGAGCGCCCGCCGACTGATTCATCAATCAGCGCGTGTATCGGTTCCACCGGGAACGCCCAGTCGGGATTCTGCGCGAACTGGCCGGGCGGCTGCTGATGCGTGTTGATCACCGCCACCGTGCGGCCGGGCCGGGTCTTGGCGATGGCGTCGTGCGCGCCGGCGGTCAGCATGTCGCAACCCAGAACCAAGTCGGCCTCGCCGGTGGCGATACGTTGCGCATGGATATCCTCTGGCGTCGCGGCGATGCGCACATGAGAGGTGACGGCGCCGTTTTTCTGGGACATGCCGGTCATGTCCAAGGCTGACGTACCCTTGCCTTCAAGATGCGCCGCCATGCCGAGTAGTGCACCGATAGTAATCACCCCGGTGCCACCAATGCCGGTGATCAGGATGTTGTATGGCGTTGTTTCGATCTTTGGCAAATCCGGCCCCGTCAGCGGCGCAAAGTTCATATCCTGCGCAGATTTCGCAAGG
>JBDSJK010000024.1:0-21244 GCA_039917535.1 Burkholderiales bacterium | reverse complement strand
GATCCAGGGCATCCACGCGAACAGCAAGATCGCACTGCCGTATCGCTTTACCCGTTGCAACGAAGTTTGGATTTGCGGAGATAGGGATTTTCCCTCGGGCAAGAATCGGCCTAGCGCGTAGGACGTGAGCCCACCGAGGGTGTTGCCGATGGTTGCCACGGCGAGCGCAGGCCAAAATAACTGAGCGTTGAGCTTGAGCACGCCAAACAACACTGCTTCCGATCCGCCGGGCAGTATGCTGCCTGCGAGCAGGCTCGCCACGAACAATACGGTGAGTTCACTACCGGGGCCAATCAATCCGGTAAGCCAACCTGCGCTCAAAATAACGAGAGTTGCGACACGTCTTGAGCGGGAATGCGAAACTGCGTCAAGTCAAGAGCCGTTCGTTCACGGTTGATCCCTAGTCGTTCACAGGCCATGCGAAAACGTTGCGCCAATAACTTAGCAAATTCCCCTTCGCCGTGCATGCGGCTGCCGAAATTCGCATCATTCTCTTTGCCGCCGCGCATTTGGCGAATGATGCTCATGACGTGATTTGCACGCTGGGGAAAATGTTGCTGCAACCATTCGATGAACAATGGCTTCACCTCAAGCGGCAGGCGCAGCAACACATAGCCGGCGGAAATCGCGCCCGCAGCGGCTGCGGCTTCAAGTACCCGTTCAATGTCTTTATCAGTCAGCGCGGGTATGACAGGCGCAACGATGACACCGGTCGGGATTCCTGCCGCGTTGAGTTTTTGCACCGCTTCCATGCGCCGAAGTGGTGCGCTGGTGCGTGGTTCCAGGTGACGCGAGATGCTGTGATCAAGAGTCGTGATGGACAGAAACACTCGCACCAAATTACGCTCGGCCAGGGCCTGCAGGATGTCGATGTCGCGCTCGACCAATGCGGATTTGCTGATGATGGAAACGGGGTGCCGATAATCCCGCAAAACTTCTAAGATCGAGCGCGTGACGCCGTACTTTTTTTCGATCGGTTGGTAGGGGTCGGTATTAGCGCCGAGCGCGATGACGGATGGCCGATAGCCTGGTTTGTTAAGTTCTTTTTTCAGCAGTTCCGCTGCGTTGGATTTGTAAAAAAGTTTGGTCTCGAAATCAAGACCCGGAGACAAACCCAGATAGGCGTGACTAGGCCGGGCATAGCAGTAAACGCAGCCGTGCTCACAACCTTTGTATGGATTGATCGACTGCTCAAAGGGAATGTCCGGCGATTGATTGTGGCTGATGATAGATTTCGCGGGGTCTTCGTTGACGACCGTGCGTAGCGGCGGGAGGTCATCCGTCGCCAATTCGTGGGCAATATGTTCGACGTCCGCATCCCGCGTCCACGCATCGAAGCGCACGCCGGGCTGGCTCAGTGCGCCACGGCCTTTGCTGGGTTTTTGAGCAGGGTGGGTCATAGGAATGGTCGCTGAATATTTTTAAATTGTACGCCAAGCCTAGGCCAAAACCACGCACTAAAGTTATGCATTTAGACCTATGTAATGCACCATCATATAGCACAGATTTTGTCGCGCACACGAATTTGACGTAGCAATACATAACGTTATGCCGCGCAGATACTGGCATAGGGCTTGCTGATGCTCATTTATCTTTTACATCCTGTGAGATACGCAATGAATTATGCTCAATACTTTAAGCTACTTGCCAGTAGTGCAGCGCCCGATAGCGAATTGGACGAAGAAATGGCTAACACGTTATACGGCGCATTTTTTGATGGTGGCATGCCAGAATTGGAGATGGGCGCGTTCGTTGCATTTTTGCACGCTCGACGAACAACGCTCTATGAATTGCTGGGCTTGCAGCGCGCGTTTCAACAACGGGTGACGCAATTGAAAGTGCCACGTCAGGACGTTAGGCCGGTGGTGGTTCCGGCCTATGGCGCAACCTTCACGCAACCCAACCTAACCGCACTTCTGGCGCTCATCCTGAAACGTTTCGAGATACCGGTATTGATCCATGGTTCGCTAGAAGGGCAGGGCGGCATGGCGACGGCCTACGTGCTGCGTGCTTTGCAGGTCATGCCGAGTGCATCCGCGAGCCAAGCGCAACAGGCCTTGGAGCACGATCTGCTCGCCTTTGTTCCGACGGCAGCATTGAGCGCAGGCGTCGCCGAACTCATGTCGTTGCGGGCGCGGCTTGGTTTGTCGAGCAAGGGCTACAGCGTGCCGTTGCTGCTCGATCCATTTGCAGGCGAGGCCTTGCTACTCGCCCCCGCGTTGAGCGATGAGCAAGCCGCACTGCTGAGCCATTATTGTCAAACCACTGCGCAACGCGCACTGGTGTTTCTCGGCGCCGAGGGCGAGGCGTTTGTTAATCCATTGCGTCGGCCCGGTCTGGAGCTTTTTGTCAATGGAAGTTCGACGAAACTATTTGACGAGGAGAAAACGCCAAGCCAAGCTGCTACGCGCCTGGCAAGCAACGCGGATGTCGCGGTCACGGCGGCTTGGATCAAACAGGCGCTGGCGGGCGAGCTGCCGTTGCCCCACCCTCTTTGCAATCAATTGGCGTGTTGTCTTTACGGCTCTGGGTACGCGCCGGATATGCATCAAGCCAAGGCGATTGCGGCCATGTCGCTGGGAAATTTGATGGTTGCATGATCGCTAACCCTTAGTTGGCCGTTGAACAAGCCAGGATCCAGGAAATGGTTTGTCCTTCTGAGCGCAGCGAATAATCTGCTGTTCTCAGTGAATCAACCCGTTGCAAAAGCGGCTTCTTCGTCGCTTCAATCCTCAGAGTGACAAAGGGAAGTTTTTTCGCAACTTGTTAGCAGACAACGCACTAGGGTTGACTACAGTTGCGATTCATTTAGTATTGCACCTCTTGTTTCGTCGGGCTTGCCCCGATTACCGCCAGCGGAGAATACCAATGAAAATGAATCGACTCGGAAGCAGCGATCTCGTTGTGTCCAGAATTTGCCTAGGCACCATGACTTGGGGCGAACAAAACACCGAAAAGGATGCCCTCGAGCAACTCGATTACGCCATCGCGCAAGGCATTAACTTCATCGATACGGCGGAGATGTACGCCGTGCCGCCTACTAAGGAAACGTATGGCAAAACGGAAACTTATATCGGGCCATGGCTGAAGCGGCAACAGCGCGATAAGCTAATCGTCGCATCGAAAATCGCCGGACCGCGGCCAGACATGACCTACATACGCGGCGGCTCCAAGGTCAACACAGAGCAAATCAACCAAGCGTTGCACGACAGCCTGAAGCGATTGCAAACGGACTATCTGGACCTCTATCAAATCCACTGGCCTGAACGCAATACGCCGATCTTTGGCGCCATCCAATACGACCCGAAGCGGGAACGGGAAACCACGCCGATCCGCGAACAACTTGAAGCGCTGGCGGTGCATGTCAAAGCAGGCAAAATTCGCTACGTCGGCGTCTCGAATGAAACGCCCTGGGGCGTATGCCAATTCACTCGGATGGCGGAACAGCACGGCCTACCGCGCGTTGTTTCCATTCAAAACGCGTACAACTTGATGAACCGCGTTTACGAATACGGCCTGGCCGAGGCATGCCACCGTGAAAACGTCGGCCTGCTGGCTTACAGCCCGCTTGCCTTTGGCCACTTAACGGGAAAATACCTCACGCCGGAAGGTAAAGGCCGCTGCAATCAATACATGGGATTCGGCCAGCGCTATGAAAAGATTAATGTCAAACCGGCCTCGCAAGCCTACGTGGATATGGCGAAAAAATATGGAATGAGTGCCACGTCGTTGGCGCTAGCGTTCGTCAATCAACGCTGGTTTACGGCGAGCAATATTATCGGCGCAACGACGATGGCTCAGCTTAAGGAAAACATACAAAGCGAGTACGTTACGTTATCGGATGAATGCTTAAAGGAAATCGACGCAATACATTTGCGCTATACGAATCCTGCGCCTTAGCGCTAACACTCTGTGATCAAGCAGCTCGCGGCGCTTCGCCTATTGTTAGCAGAAATCGCAGCCCGTATGCCATGCAATGAAATACGGGGAAAACAACCCACTCAATTGCGCTGCGCTCCATTGAGGCTACTCACTGAGAGTTCCATTGTGCTCAAACCTACCTAAGCGTCATAGCCCCATCCGGCCCTGTAACTAACTTGATGGTTCGCGTATGAAAGCGCGCAACGTTAAGCGTGTGAGCGATACTGATGACGGTCGTTCCAGGAAGCTTTAGCGGCAAGAGTTCATACATCGCTTGCTCGGTGGCTTCATCGAGCGCAGAGGTGGCTTCATCCATAAACAACCAATCGGGTTTGTGCAGCAAAGCGCGAGCAAACGCGAGCCGTTGCTGCTCACCGGGCGAGAGTTGCTGTCCCCAGTGTTGGTTCTCGTCGAGCCGCGTCACGAGCTGCTCTAAGTGGCAGGTTCGCAAGGCTTCAGCAATTGCCGCATCGGAAAAATCACCCGGCTTGCCAGGGTACGACACGGTATCGCGCAACGTGCCGATCGGCAGATAGGGCTTTTGCGGCAGGAATAATACACGCTTGCCTTGCGGGCTGGATATCGTTCCACGACCAAACGGCCAAATGCCTGCAATGGCGCGAAACAGGGTGCTCTTGCCGCTGCCCGACGGCCCGGTGAGCAACACGCGCTCGCCCGGATTGATCGTGGTGCTGACGTTGCGGGCGATGGTGTTGCCGTTGGGTAAACCTAGATCAATGTCCTTAATGGCTAGCTCTTGATTTTTGCTTTGCTCAACTCGTATGCCATTTGCTGTTTTCTGTTGCGCGACGACGAGTTGGATCGAATCGCGAAAGGTAAGCAGGCGATCGACGCTCGCCTTCCAGGGTGCAATATTCACGTAGTTGTCGACGAACCAAGAAAGCGCATCCTTGACCTGCCCGAATGCGGAGCTGATTTGCATCAGCGTACCGAGCGTGATCGCGCCGCTTAAGTAGCGTGATCCAGCGAGTAAAAAAGGAAAAATAACGGCGGCTTGGCCATAGCCAAAGGTGAACCAACCCAAGCGCTTTTGCGATCGGATCAGCGCCCACCAGTTGCCTAATACGTTACCGAAATGGCTCAGTAGATTCTTTTCTTCGCTTGCTTCCCCGGCATAGAGCGCAACGCCTTCCGCATTTTCGCGCAAGCGCACCAGCCCGAAACGATAGTCCGCCTCGTAGCGTTGCTGAGCGAAGTTGAGGCCGATCAATGGCCGGCCTAACCCGTGCGTGATCGTGGAGCCAATGAACGCGTAGGCAAGACAGCCCCACACCATGTAACCGGGAATCGTGAAATTCATTCCTGACAGTGTGAAATTTAACGGGCCGGAGATCGTCCAGAGTATCCCGACAAACGACACGAGCGTGACGGCGGAATTGAGAAAGCCAAGACTCAGCGTGAGCGTCATCCCGGTGAACAGCTTGAGATCTTCAGCGATGCGTTGATCGGGATTGTCTGTCGCACCGCCACTCAACTGCATACGATAGTAAGCACGGTCACGCAACCAAGACGACAAAAAATTCTTATTCAACCAATTGCGCCAATGCATTTCCAACATTTGTTGAAAGTACACACGGTAAACGGACACGACCACCCACAACACGGCCAGCCACGAGAACGTTCCCATTTCTCGCCAAAAGATCGGCGCGTTCTTCTTTTCCAGCGCATCATAGAAACGCTGATACCAATCGTTGAACAATACCGTCAGATAAACGGAAAGCAAACCCAAAGCAACAATCAGGAACAACAGGCCGCGCGCCTTCCATTTTTCCTCCGAGTTCCAATAGGGATAGACCAAGCGCCAGAGCCGCTTGGAGAATCGCTCGGCTATCGGTGCTGCCGGCGTAGGCTGTGGCATGGCCTCGGTGGGCATGGCTACCTCGTTCTTGGTTTGAGTTGAGAAATCGAGATTAGCATAGTTCACTCGGTACCCTTTGGTGGAACGCGCAACAGGACGAACTGCGTATGGTGGTGAGCCGCGTTCTTGGCTGTTTCGCTATGCCAGCGTGGGCCGTGTTCCTTACACTTTTGCTTTCAGGCTCACCACCATTACCCCAGCCAACACCAGTATCGCACCACATACTTGCAACGCAGTCAGCATCTCTTCCAGTCCGAAATAACCCATCGCAATAGTGGAGACCGGGCCAAGCGCCCCGATCATGGCGACGTGGTTCGCACCGATACGGCGTAGTGCTTCCGCAGTCATGAATACCGGAATCACTGTGCTTACTGTCGCCATGATGATAGCCAGTCCATAAACCGGCGCGGGCAACTGCAAGGCAGTCAATGGCCGCATAGCCAGGAACTGCACGATACAACACACGCTCGCAACGCTGGTGGCGTAGGCGGTAAAGCGCAACGAGCCGACGCGTTTGATTAATTGGGTCCCGGCCACCAGGTAAATCGCGTACAACGCAGCGCTGGCGAAGGCGAGCGCGGCACCCAGCGGGAGATGGGTGTTTTGTCCCTCAAGTGCGCGCGACAGCACAAGCGCAAGACCCGCATAAGTAAGCAATAATGCGATGATGTCGCGGCGCTGAATGCGCTTGCCAAGAAAAACCGCCGAAAGCAAAACTACTCCGGTCGGATAGGTGAACAGCAACAATCTGCCCAAGCCCGCTGAGATGTACTGTAACGCTAGAAAATCCAGAAAGCTCGCTACATAATAGCCGATGAACCCAAGACCGATGATGGCGAGCGCATCGTGTCTCGAAATGGGTAGCCGTGATTCATCGCGCCGCGACCACAGTGCCGCAAGGAGAAAAAACGGCAGCGCGAACACCATGCGCAAAGCGAGCAGCGTGATCGGGTCGATCACGTAGCTGTAGGAAAGCTTGATCAAAATCGGCCGCAGTGAAAAGGCGATGACACCAAACACAGCGAGGGCGATGCCGACTATGCGATGGGAGGGTTCCTGCTCCATTGCTCAGCGTAAAACCAATCTCAATTGAGCGCTCGGCTATTTAGGATAAAATGACTCATTGTTTTCACAGCCGAACATTATGTACGAGTCCGACATCACAAAATTTATCCGCGACCTGTTGGAAAAAAACCCGGGAATTAAGGAGGATCAGAAAAAAGCCCGCGCCATGTGGTGGGACAAAACGCTGGACCGCAACGAACTTAAGCGCCAAGAAAGCGCGCTCGTGCCACGTTCTAGCTACGAATATTACGATACTCCCGTGGCGCCGGATAAATCCGATTCGTCCAAAGACTGAAATTCTGCGTTGGCGGCCGGCACATAAGCCGGCCGTCTCAACAGCAAGTCGCGAGCGTGCTGCGCATCTTCCGCTGCTAGCGTTTCCAAAAACTGAATTTCGCCCTGCGTCATGATGGCGACGGGGATGCCGCCGCGATACAGCACCCGATTGTTGGCGATGGCCGGAAGCTTCGCGCCCGGCGTGAGTATACCGACCAAATTCAGAGGATCGGCGCCGCTCACCGCTGCCCATTCCGTGTCATCGTTTTTGCGTCGTACGTCGCGCAACCCACCAATCGCTTCGGGCAAGGCGAATTGCTCACCGCTCATGCCTGCCACAAACCGTCCGCCACGAATTTCGCCGCGGGCCTCCAAACGCCGATAACATTTCAGCAGCTCTCGCCACGGCGGCAGGCCGTCGGCTTCGCGCGCGAGCAAGCGCCAAAACAGCACACCATAACGCTTAAGCAACGTGCGCGCGACGTGCTCAACCGCCGCTTGATGGATATCGTCGCTCGGCGCAGCGCGACGTAACAACGACCAACGGCCCGCATCTTCGATACCGGAAATCGCACCGCGACGGCGGCGTGAGCTTGAGCCAAACGGACGGCGTCGATTCGTTGGCACGATAAGTGCGCGTAGGCCGCCGAAGCTATCGGCGTTGATGAGTCCTTGCGCGACCAGCTCTCCAAGTGCCGCTTCCGCTTGAGTGCGCAATAAACCCGTCGTCGCGACTATTTCATCAAAAAAAGACGCGCCCTGTTCGAAAAGGCAAGCCTCGACACGCTGAGCATCGGAAGACAGCGCATTGGCCTCCAAAGGCCGCGCCCATGCTGCCCACATGGCCACATTGCGTCGGCTCAAAATCGCGATCGGCGTCGCGCGTACGGGCCCGCTGGGGCGGGACTCGGTCTTCGTGGTGGTAAGCCGCATCCAGGCCACACGTCCGCTCAAACTCAAATCGTCCAACCAAGCGGGATCGTAATGTTTGATCCGGGCAGAAAGCAATTCCGGTTCCCATGCGCCCGCTGGCGCTTCAAAGCCTTCCAGTTGCGACAACACCGTGGCGACGGCATCGGGTCCCTCGCCCTGGGCGCCTACATCGACACGCTGCCACCAAAACAAAAATCGTAGAAAATCCTTGGCCGCGACCGGCTCAATCTCCTGTCGCAACCGCTTTAATGTGTAACGATGCACACGCGCCAGCAACCGGCGCTCGCACCACTCTTCCTGCGTTGCACCTGGGGTAAAGCGTCCGCGTAAAATCACGCCTTCCGTTTCCAGCGCGATCAGCGCCACGCCGATTTCCGATTTCGTAGCTTGCAGCGAAGCAGCAAGATCGACGGCCGTGACCGGGCCCAATGCAGCAAGGCGCCCGTGCAGAATTTCGATCAATGCAGCTGCGTGTGCCCACACATGGGTTGCAAATTCTTCCGGAGCCGTTATCAACGGTTCAAGTAGAGCCGAAGCAAACAGGGCGCGCATCTCCGGCAATCGCTCGGCTGCGACCCAGTATCCATGAGGCTCTCCAGGTATAGATGCAATGCGAGTCGCACGGCGCGCGGTCGCTAAGGTAGCAAGAAGCGGCGTCCAATCTGGCTGAGCGGCGACCTCCATATCCGTAAGAAATCCTAAATTCAACAGCGCGTCATGTAGCTCATCGGCATCGCGCGCCTCAGGCCAAACCTCTTGTCGTACCCGCTCAATCGCCGCAGCGTCGAGCTGGCCCAGATCATTGCTGTGCTGCGGATCAAGCCAGCGGCGGCTGGCTACGGCTTGGGTGCGGCGTTCTTCTAATGGAGCGTCGTCTAGAAAGGTATAGGGCCGCGCGGAGAGAATTTCCAGCGCCAAAGGCGAAGGCTCAGTGGTGTCGCGAGCGACGATTTTCACCTCGCCCGATTCGATCCGGCGCAGCAAAGTTTCAAATCCGTCGATGTCCATCGCCACCCGCAAACAATCGTCGATAGTCTGCCTCACCAACGGATGATCGGGAATTTCACGATTACCAACGATGTTCTCCGCGCAGGCGATTTGGTCGGGAAATAGGGCGGCGATGAGATCTTCCGCTGCCATGCGTTGCAATTGCGGTGGAACTTTTTTACCGCCGCGATAACGTAACAAAGCCAGGGCAATCGCAGCCGTCCAGCGCCAACGCGCGGCGAACATGGGCGCGGCGAGCAACGCCTGAACCAGCACGTCACGGACGGAACTGGAATGCAAATAGCACGCCACTTCCGCCAACGGAAAACTGTGGCGGGTGGACAACGACAGGATGATTGCATCCTCCGTCGCGGCGGCCTGCAACTCAAAATTGAATTGACGGCAAAAACGCTTGCGCAGGCTCAGCCCCCAGGCACGATTGATGCGACTGCCAAAGGGAGAATGAATCACCAACTGCATGCCGCCGCTTTCGTCAAAGAAACGTTCGAAGACGATAATGTCTTGGGTCGGTAACGTGGTCAGTGCGAGTTTTGCGGCGGCAAGATACTCAACGATCTGTTCCGCCGCGCTGGCGGTCAACCCCGGCATGACCGACAGCCGCGCCAGTGCTAGCTCGTAGCCATACTCGTCAAGAGATTTCGCCAACTCGTCACGCAAGCGCGACACGCTTTGTGTGAGTGCATCGCTACGCGCCGGTCCCTCGCCTAGCCAAAACGGAATACTGGGCGGCGCGCCGTGAGCGTCTTCCACGCGCACGGTGCCGCGCTCGACGCGCATGATTTGGTAGGACTGATTGCCGAGTTGGAAAATATCGCCGGCCATGCTCTCGATGGCGAAATCTTCGTTGACCGTGCCGATCATGATGGCTTCGGGTTCGAGCACGACGTTGTAGTCGGCGTTGTCGGGTATGGTGCCGCCGCACGTCACCGCGCTAAGCGCCGCGCCACGCCTGCCGTGCAGAACGTGGTTTACCGCGTCGCGGTGGATAAAGGCGTTGCTGCGGCCCTGCCGTGTCGCGTAACCATCGGCGAGCATGCGCACGATTTCCAGGAATTCCTCATGGCTCAAATCACGATAGGGGTACGCGCGACGGAACAGCGCAAAGAGTTCGTCCTCGTGCCAATTCTGCAACGCGACTTCTGCGGCGATTTGTTGCGCGAGTACGTCGAGGGGTTTGTCAGGAATAACGAGATGATCGAGTTCTTCACGCCGTACCGCATCCAGCAATGCGGCGCATTCGACCAGGTCATCGCGGGATTGCGGAAACAAGCGCCCCTTGGGCAACGCGCCGACGGCGTGACCCGAGCGGCCCACGCGCTGTAGGAATGCGGCGATGGAATGGGGCGAACCAAGTTGGCAAACTAAATCCACATCGCCGATGTCGATGCCGAGTTCCAGCGAGGCGGTTGCGACCAAAGCCTTCAATTCGCCGCGCTTCAGGCGTTGCTCGGCGTCGAGCCGCTGCTCCTTCGCCATGCTGCCGTGGTGCGCGGTCACGGCCTCTTTGCCGAGCCGCTCGGATAAATAGCGCGCTACCCGTTCCGCCATGCGCCGCGTGTTGACGAAGACCAGCGTGGTTTTGTGCAGCAAAATTAGTTCCGTGAGGCGGGCGTAGACTTCCTGCCACACATCTAACGACATTACCGCAGACAGCGGCGACGCAGGCAACTCGATCGCGAGATCGCGCTCACGCACGTGACCGGCATTGATAATCGTGCAGCCATTTACCTCGCCGCAATCGAACAAATCGTTACTTGGGCGCACGCCGTCGCCGACCAAAAAGCGCGCAACGGTTTCGATGGGCTTCTGCGTGGCCGAGAGACCGATGCGCACCAAGCGCTGCCCCGTCAGCGCTTCCAGCCGCTCCAGCGTGAGGGCGAGATGAACCCCGCGTTTGTTCGGTGCGAGGGCGTGAATTTCATCGACAATTACGGCGCGTGTAGTGGCCAGCATCTTACGGCCCGACGCGCTGGTCACCAAGATGTAAAGCGATTCCGGCGTCGTCACCAAAATATGCGGTGGACGCCGCTTCATCTTGTCGCGCTCCGACTGCGGCGTATCGCCGGTGCGCACCCAGGTTCGGATATCGAGATCTGGCAAGCCTTGCAGCTTCAGGTGCTCGCGTATGCCGGCGAGCGGCACTTCAAGATTCTTCTGGATGTCGTTGGACAACGCCTTTAGCGGCGACACGTAGACCAGATGCGTTTCGTCCGCCAGCCCGCCAGCAAGGCCAAGCCGCACCAGGCCATCAATGGCCGCGAGAAATGCCGCCAGTGTCTTGCCGGAGCCGGTGGGTGCGGCGACCAACACGTGACGACCGGCCTGGATAGCAGGCCAGGCCTCGATCTGCGCCGGAGTGGGCGCAGCAAACGCCTGCTCAAACCAGGCGCGAACGGCAGGATGGAAGGATGTCAATACGTTATGCGAGTGGGCCATATGCGATAATCATAATGCTATTTATGGCCTACCGTTAGCGACCGGCTGCCCTATGCCGAGCGCGATGGATCGCGCGACTAACTTCGCCCGATCCTTTGCCAGCGCCGCAACCGGGCCGTTAAACAGACTATCGACGGTGGCTGACCACAATTCCACCCAATGCGCAAAATGTTCAGCCGTCATCGGACTTTTGTCGTTGAGGCTGATGTGCACCTGCATCGGCGTGCCGGAATAGACGGGGTTCTTGAGCAGCATCGCCTCCCAGAAATTCGCAATTCGGGGTAGGTGGCTCGCCAAATCCAACTGCATCACCTCGGTGAAAAAATGTCCAATAACCGGATCGGGAATGGCTTGCAAGTAAAACTGCCGAACCAAATGGTCAATGTCTTCGCGATTTGCAATATCTTTTTTATCCATGGGAATCCATATTTATCCGCACATTTTAGCGCGCAGGCGACATCGTCTCGCGTTTCAGCCTGGTTTTAGGCGATAATTCCGTTTATGACACTCGCTGCTACCCATCTAGCCACTACGACGCGCAATGACGCACCCCACTCACTGACTCGCTTGAAAGCGCTGCTTGCGCCACTGAGCCAAGCGGCCGTCGCCGTCAGCGGTGGTGTAGATAGTTTGACCCTTGCCCGCATCGCTCACGATAAGCTGGGCGCGAACGTGACGATGTATCACGCCGTATCGCCGGCCGTTCCGGCAGAAGCGACGGAGCGGGTGCGGAGTTTGGCCGCGCGATATACATGGCCTTTGCAAATTATCGATACAGGTGAATTCAATAGTGCTGACTACATGAGCAATCCGGTCAATCGCTGTTTCTTCTGTAAGACCCATTTATACAGCGCCATTAGCGCCATCGCGCACCACACTTCCGCGCAAATTCTTTCTGGCACCAACACTGACGACCTGGGCGAATACCGTCCCGGTTTGGAAGCGGCGAAACAACACGATGTTCGCCATCCCTTCGTCGAGGCGGACATCAGCAAAGCGGAGATTCGCGCTCTCGCCCGCTTGCTGGGCATGGATGATGTCGCTGAGCTTCCCGCCGCGCCTTGTTTGTCGAGCCGCGTTGAGACCGGCATTGCCATTGATCCCAAAGTTCTCGCGAGAATTCACGCGACGGAAAAATTGATTAGCGAAACGTTGCGGCCACAAACGGTACGCTGCCGTGTACGCGCTGGCGGAATCGTCGTCGAGCTTGACGCAGCATCGCTGCTAAATTTATCGCAATCCGTAGGCGATAATCTAACCCAAAATATTACCGCAATGTTCAACGAAATTGACGTAGCCCAGCCCGTATCGTTCGCAGTCTATCGAGCCGGCAGCGCATTCCTCGTTAAGCCGGAGAACCGCACCAAGTAAGCCTCTGCGACAACCGTTTTGAACGCATCATTCACTCCCTCTACTCCTTCCGGCACTTCCAAGGCCGGACACGTCGGATTGCCATTGCAGCGTTTCGAGGATGCGGCGTTGCTGTCCGGCAAAGGTCAATTCATCGACGACCTCGGTGTGAAATCCGGCACTTTACACGCGGCGATTTTGCGTTCGCCCCACGCTCACGCCAAGCTCATCAACATCAATGCAAGCGCCGCGCAATCCATGCCCGGGGTGCGCGCCATCGTCACCCGTGACGACGTGCAGCGCTGGGCCGCGCCGTTTGTCGTCGGCGTGAAGCAGCCTATGGAACATTGGTGTTTAGCGGTCGATCGCGTCCGCTATGTTGGCGAGCCGGTCGCGGTGGTCGTGGCGGAAAATCGTTATCTCGCAGAAGATGCACTCGACGCGATTCAAGTCGAGTACGAAACGTTGCGCGCCGTCAACGAAATCGAGCACGCAATTCAAAACGATTGTATTGTGCTGCACGCAGCAGTCGGTTCCAACATCGTCAGTGATCGTAGCTTCCGTTACGGCGACCCCGAATCAGCCTTTTCTCAGGCAGCCCATCGCGTCAACCTTTCGCTGAGCTATCCGCGAAACTCTTGTACGCCCATCGAATGCTTTGGCTGCGTCGCCGAATATTTAGGCGACGATGGTTTTGATGTGCTGTCGAATTTCATGGGCCCGTTCTCGTTGCACACGGTGATGGCGCTGGCGTTGAAGGTGCCGGGAACCAAATTGCGTCACCGCACGCCACGGGATTCCGGTGGCAGCTTCGGCGTGAAGCAATCGGGATTGCCCTACGTGGTGCTGATGTGTATCGCGGCGCGCAAAGCTGGCGCGCCGGTGAAGTGGATCGAAGATCGTTTCGAGCATCTGCTCGCAGCCACGTCGGCGACGGCGCGGCAGACCACCATCGAAGCCGCTGTCAACGGCGACGGAAAAATCATCGCACTACGTTACGATCAAATGGATGAATGCGGCGCCTATTTGCGCGCACCGGAACCGGCGACGTTTTATCGTATGCACGGCGCGTTAACCGGTGCCTACGACATTCTAAATTTAGCCGTGCGCAATCGCGTTGTCCTCACCAACAAAACGCCGACTGGGCTAGTGCGCGGTTTCGGTGGGCCGCAAGTTTATTTTGCGTTGGAGCGATTGATGCAACGCATCGCGGTCGAGCTGAAGCTCGATCCGCTCGACGTGTATCGCAAAAATTTCGTGCGCGCTGAACAAATGCCCTACCGTGCCATAGCCGGCGCCCTGCTTGATTCTGGAGACTACCACGCCGCCGTTGCCCTAGGGACGGGCGATTCCAGGCTGGCGCGGCTGCAAGCCAAGCGGGATAAGGCTCGTGGCGAAGGTCGTTTTTATGGAATAGGCTTTGCCGCCATCGTCGAACCGTCAATTTCCAACATGGGTTACATCACCACCGTGATGACCCCTGAAGCTCGCGCCAAGGCCGGGCCTAAGAATGGCGCGATCGCAAGCGCGACGGTGTCCATCGATCCGCTCGGCGGCGTGACGGTCGTCGTCGCCTCGACACCTGCCGGCCAGGGCCATCGCACCGTACTCGCGCAGGTGGTTGCCGACGTGTTTGGATTGCATCCCCAAGACATACAAGTGAATGTCGAATTCGACACACAAAAAGATGCATGGTCGGTCGCGGCGGGGAATTATTCATCTCGCTTCGCCGGCGCGGTCGCGGGAACGGCGCATCTCGCCGCACTGAAACTTAGAGACAAACTGGCGCGCGCCGCTGCGGCGCAATTCGTGTGCGCGCCGCAGGCAATCCGCTTCGCTCAGGGAAAAATATTCTTGAATGATGCACCGGATAAAACCACATCGTTCAACCGTCTCGCGGGAAATTTTCATTGGTCGCCTGCTCTCGTGGCTCATGGCGAAACACCCGGACTGCGCGAAACGGCCTTCTGGACACCGGAACAACTCAGCGCGCCCGATGCGGAAGATCGCGTCAACCCATCGGCGGCCTACGGCTTCGTGTTCGACATCTGTGCTGTGGAGATTGATCGCGACACGGGCCGTGTGCGCATCGACGAATACATCACCAGTCATGACGCGGGAAAAATTCTGAATCCCGCACTCGCCGACGGGCAAATCCGCGGCGCCTTCGCGCAGGGCTTGGGCGCGGCGCTCATGGAGGAATTTCGTTACGCCGCCGATGGCGCGTTCTTGTCGGGAACATTTGCCGATTACTTGGTGCCAACCAGTTGCGAAGTACCCGAACCCACGATTTTGCACATGGAAACGCCTTCGCCTTTTACGCCGCTCGGCGCGAAAGGACTCGGCGAGGGCAACAACATGAGCACGCCGGTTTGTATCGCCAACGCGGTGGCCGATGCACTGAACACGAAGGAGGTCACGCTACCTTTGACACCCAGCAAAGTAATGGCGTTGATTGGGATGGATGACCCAGAACCCCGCGCCCCGCGTGCCGCCCAGAGCATCGTGCCGCAACAGGGCCGGACCCTCTCGGCATCCGGTGAGATTGCCCTGCAAGCCACGCCGGAAGCCGTGTTCCAGGTGCTGCTTGATCCCAAGGCCTTGGTGAAAGTCGTGCCCGGTTGTGATGAGTTGATCGCCATTGGCCCCAACCATTATCGCGCCGGCGTGACCATCAAAATAGGCGTGGTGAAAGCGCGCTATCAAGCGGAGATTCAGCTTAACGAGCTTGATCCACCGCGCTCGCTGGTGCTGAGCGGCAAGGGCATCAGCGCGATGGGCGTGTCGACTGGCTCGGGAATAATTACGCTGACGCCGCAGCAGCATGGCTGTATTTTGCATTACGATTATCACGCCAATGTGAGCGGCAAAGTCGCGGCGGTCGGCGGACGCATGTTGGACAGCGCGGCCAAATATGTGCTGAAGCAATTGTTCGAAGCCCTCGGGCGCCAGGCGAGCGGCGAACCGGTGAAAGCAGAAAAGCCGTCAATGTGGAAACGGCTCACGGGCCGCTCCGATCACGAATCGTGAAGCCCGCGCCGTTTGACTACTACCGCATCGAACACGCGGACGAGGCCGTAGAGCTACTCGCGAATTATGGCGATGATGCGCGCATTCTAGCGGGCGGCCAATCGCTCTTGCCGATGCTCAATATGCGGCTTGCGGAACCGAAACTGTTGCTGGATATTTCGCAAACGGTCGATCTCAATTACATCAAAATCGACAACGGCAAGCTGAGCATCGGCGCGGCGACGACACAGGCGACGCTGGAGTGGCGCGCGGAATTACCACAAGAACTGCCCTTGGTCGCTCTAGCCTTCCCGCACATTTCCCATTTCCAGATCCGCAATCGCGGTACCGTGTGCGGTTCCATCGCCCATGCTGACCCAAGTGCGGAATTGCCGCTGTGTTTGCTGGCGCTGGGTGGTGACGTTGTTGTGCGGTCTAAACGAGGCGAGCGCGAAGTTCAGGCAAAGGATTTTTTTCAAGGCGCGCTGCTCACGGCACGGGAGGCCGATGAATTGATCGTTGCGGTCCGTTATCCGTTAGCGAAGTCGGGGCAGCGATATTTCTTCACGGAATTTTCCATGCGCCACGGTGACTACGCGATTGTCGCGGTGGCCGCCATAACGACCAGTGATACCGTGACGCTCGCCGTCGGCGGTGTGGCCGATCGCCCTGTGGCCCAATACTGGCGAGGACTTTCGGGCGGCGCCATCGATGACGCGTTGAATGAATTTGCCTGGTCGCTGGACGCGCAAGACGATCAGCACGCCAGCGCGCAATATCGACGACACTTGGTGCGCGTTCTTGGCAAACAGGCTATTTCAGGGGCCGCGCAATGAAACAAAATTCAGAAAAACATAAGATCATTCTCACCCTAAACGGTGAAACGCGCGCCGGCTATGCCGAGTCACGCACGTTGTTGTGCGATTTTCTGCGCCATGAGCTAGGCGCAACGGGCACCCATGTCGGTTGTGAGCATGGTGTCTGCGGTGCCTGTACGTTGCGCGTCGACGACATCGCCGCGCGTTCCTGTCTGATGCTGGCGGTTCAAGTGGAAGGACGTCGCGTTGATACCGTGGAAAGCCTCGCTGGGCGCGACGGTTTGCTCAACGATTTGCAGCTAGCGTTTCGTCGTCATCATGCGCTGCAGTGCGGTTTCTGTACGTCTGGCATTTTGATGTCGTGCATGGATTATCTCGAGCGCGTGACTAACCCAAGCGAACAACAAGTTCGCGAAATGTTATCGGGCCACCTGTGCCGCTGCACCGGTTACACCAATATCGTGCAAGCGGTTCTGGACACCGCGCAACAAATGCAAGCCAGGAGCCGCGCCGGTGCTTGATCTTGGCGGTATATTCCGGCACAGCGCCGAGCGAAATTTGGCCTAAATAAAGGATAGCGTCATGAATAATCTCTCTCACCCCGGACAAAGCTTGCTCGAAAAGCTCAACGGCTTTCGCGTGGAAATCGATGCCGCGAAAGAGCGCGCCGACATCATCCTCGACCGCCCGCTGTTCAACCTTATCGTGATGCCCCAGCGTGACCAACTACGATTCGTATTCGAGGCACTGGACGCAGAACCCAGTGTCCGCATTATCGTGCTGCGCGCGGTCGGTGAACACTTTTCCAGCGGAGGCGATATTAAAGGCTTTCTTGAGGCATCGCCAGAACATGTCTCCAAGCTCGCCTGGAACATCGCCGCGCCCGCACGCTGCAGCAAGCCCGTGATCGCGGTGAATCGCGGTTACTGTTTCGGCGTTGGCTTTGAGATTTCATTGGCATGCGACTTTCGCCTTGTCACAGAAACGACGCAATACGCATTGCCGGAACAAAAGCTCGGCCAGGTTCCCGGCTCCGGCGGGTCTGCGCGCCTGCAAAAAATAATCGGCATCGCGCGCACAAAAGATATGGTGATGCGCTCCCGCCGCATCTCGGGACAGCAAGCGCACGAATGGGGCATCGCGACGGAATGCGTGAAGGACAGCGAACTGGAAAAAGCGACGGACGCATTGGTCGAGGAATTGCGCAGCTTCTCGCCGCTTGCACAACGCACCGCGAAAAAATTGCTCAACGATACGGAAGATTCAACCCTGAGCGTCGCAATTGAATTGGAAGGCCACTGCTACAGCCGCTTGCGCACCAGCGATGATTTTCGTGAAGGTGTGGAGGCATTTCACGGCAAGCGCAAAGCGGCGTTCAAAGGTAGCTGAACCAACCGTAGCCTGATCGGTGCACGCCGCGGGCCAGGCGCCCTCAAGTTCCAGCACTGGTCCTGGCCGCTGTAGGCAACACAAGCGCATGCGATATCCAAGAAAAATGCTCCCGCCTACGCAGCGTTGCGCGAATAGCGAGAGAATGACGTCAGGACTTTCTCATAAAGCGAGGCAGCGCCACCATCGCGCGATGTCCGTAGATTCTTGCTCCTGGCACGTTATGCCCGGAGAGCCGCTCTGGTACTGCCTCTTGGCGCGGTGCCTTTGCTTAGCGCTCGACGCTCACACCTTTCCAGAACGCGATGTGATCTTTGATTTGTTTTGCTGCGTCTTTGGGCGCGGGGTAATACCACGCGGCGTCTGGATTAGTTTTGCCGTTTACGACAATGTTGTAGTAGCTGGCCACACCTTTCCAAGGACAAGTAGTGTGAGTGTCGCTGGCTTGAAAATAATCGCGCTTAATGGCAGTTGGCGGAAAGTAAACGTTGCCTTCGACCAATTCAAATTGATCGCTTTCTGCTAAGACGGCTTCGTTCCAAAGTGCCTTAGCCAAATTAAGCCACCGCTTTGGGTGCGTAATCTCCGGCAACCATCGGCATCAATCGGCCTAAGCCATCGAACTGTAGTTCTTCCAGCGCACCGAGGATTTCGAAATCTTCCGGGCGATTTTTCGCGTCTGCATACAGCGCTTCGGAAACTTGGATATGGCTGATGTGCAGCGTATCGGTCACACGCACGACCTTAAGATCCTTGAACGCAACGCGCACCACGGTCTTAACCGCCAGGGCGATAGCGTCGTGCTCGGTGTTCATCATGATGGGAATCGCGGCACCGTCCAGATAAGTGGATGTGATGACATTCGCATAAGTGCTGAAGATATCCATATCCTTGTAAAGCTGCATGGTGATCACGTCCGCGCCGCCCAGGCCCGTGGCGTTGCCGTGGGTTTCCGGCGTGAGACCCAGCACGGCGATTTTCTTCACGTCGGGTTTCATATTCCACTCCATGCCGCGGCAGTTGCGGCCTGTGATATTGGGATCCATGCCGGAGCCGGAAATATTTTTGCCGATGCGCTCGACAATCAGCACGTCAATGTCGTCGAACTTAATGCGCGGCATGAAGCCTTTCGCTTTCGCCTGCAGAGCCGCTTCGCGCTCGAACAAGGTTTCGCCGGGCACTGCTTCGATGATTGCGGTTTCGTCGTGGGCGTTTTCCACCATCGCCATGCCGAACAGGAACTTGCCTTTGGCCATAATCATTTTTGCCGCTTCCGAGAGCAGCGTGCCAAACACGTCCATGCCTTGGGTGTGGAGACTGGTCGCGCCGACAATTTTCCCCATGCCGATGGCCATCATTTTTACGATGCCCGATTCAATCGGCGCGCGGAAATTGGTGTGGGGTTTGACGCGGCAGACCAGCACGATGCCGTCGGCTTCGCTGGCGAGTTTGTCTTGATAAATCGGGATGCCGCTCGGGTGAATGCCAACTTCGATCACGTCGGTTTGCGAACGAATCTCGCAGCCGCAATAGGCCGCCGTGATGCCGTAGCCTTCGAGCACTTCCTTCTGGCTTTCCGCCGTGCCGCCGCCGTGGCTACCCATGGCGGGAAAGATGTAAGGCTTGGCGCCCAGCGCTTTTAGATTCTCGACAGTGGCTTTCGCCGCTTCCGCAATATTGTTGATGCCACGGGAGCCGCAGCCCACGGCGATCACCATGCCGGGCTTCACTTTGGCGCGGATTTCAGGGCGCTTGAATTGTTCGTTGATCGTCCCCGTTACACTGGCCAGTTTCTCCGTTTTGAATTTCTGGCGCACTTCCACCATGCGTGGCAAGGGAATATTCAGACCGCCTGAAATGTTGGTTTCAATTTTGTTACCGATCATGATGCGCTCCTTGTGCGAATGATGTTTTGACGTGAGACCACGGCTGCGTGTAACGTCATGCTTTATCTACAATTTGGCATTTTATCAAATTGAACTCAACTCGGCTCAGTAATTTGTCTGTTCCTCGCGGCTTCGTTTTCGCGCTGGTGTGTTTAATCTCACCTTTACCAAGCTACGCAGCAGTCGTCGCCGTCAAGATCGAGTCGCGCGTCGATGTGTTGCAGGGCAAGGCATTCGGTACGGCGGGTGCATACGAAAAGATTGAAGGTCTAGTTACGTTCGCGTTTGATCCAGAGAGCATAGCGAACGAAAAAATCGTCGATCTCAACCTCACACCGCGCAATATGGATGGCCACGTCAAAGCCACGGCAAACTTCATGGTGCTGCAGCCCAAAGACCCCGCAAAGGCGCGTGGATTGGGCATCTTAGAGGTGAGCAATAGAGGCGGGAAGGCGTTGTTGCCGTATTTTAACGCGGGCGTTTATACAAATAACCCCGAGCAAGAGCAGGACTTCGGCGACGGATTGCTATTGCGCCAAGGCTACACGTTGATGTGGGTGGGTTGGCAGTGGGACGTGCCGCTGGCGGCAAAAGCGTTGCACCTAGCGGTGCCGATTGCGAAGCAGGGTGGTGTGCCCATTAGCGGGCTGGTGCGCGCCGATTGGGTGTTGAACCAGGATGAAACTACGCTGCCGCTGGCGCATCGCAACCACCAGCCTTATCTGGCCACGGACCTGGATCATGCCGACAACGTGATGACGGAGCGAGACGAGCGCGACGCGCCACGCAACGTGGTGCCGCGCGAGCAATGGCATTTCGTGAATAAAGTCGAGGATGGTAAAACCGTGGGCTGGTCGCACGTCAGCAAAGACGGCGGCTTTAGTGCCAGCAAGATTTACGAAGTGGTGTATCGCTCGCTAAATCCGCGCGTCGCAGGGCTAGGTTTCGCCGCCGTGCGGGATTTCATGAGCTTTGCGAAATTCGATTCGGGCAGCCCGTTTAGAGTGCGGCACGGCATTGCGTTTGGCGTCTCGCAGACTGGCCGTTTTTTGCGCCATTTTCTGTTTCAGGGCTT
Organism: Burkholderiales bacterium; assembly: GCA_039917535.1. GTDB lineage: Bacteria > Pseudomonadota > Gammaproteobacteria > Burkholderiales > JALYOK01 > JBDSJK01. The sequence goes on along the minus strand of JBDSJK010000024.1, from coordinate 199 downwards.
CAACCGCGATGAGTTGGGTCGCCAGGTTTTTGACGGCATGTTTATTCACGCCGCGGGCGCGGGACGCGGCAGCTTCAATCATCGCTTTGCGCAACCGTCTCGGGACGGCCATCGCTATTCGGCGTTTGATTACCCGACGGATTTGTTCCCTTTCACCAGCGCGCCGCAGCTTGATGCAGAAACCGGCATCACCGCAGGC
>JBDSJK010000023.1:0-15839 GCA_039917535.1 Burkholderiales bacterium | reverse complement strand
AATCGACCGAAGTGGTGGGTATCCAACGGCCTTCTTCATACGCATCATCTGCCCCCCCGAGTAACGCAGAGCATGGTATCGCTCGTTCTTGAAACTGTGAAACCCGCTTTCGGTCGGCGCGTTATCCCAACAATTTCCTTTGCGACTCATCGAACCAATCATTCCAAACGCTTTGAGCTTGTCCTGAATGGCATTGCTGGCGTATTGACTGCCACGATCCGAATGATGCATGACGCCCGCAGCCGAGACAACTCCATCGCTTCGGGGTGTCACCACTTGGCTGCCCGAGCCTGTTAGCCTGCCTCCAGCCGCCGCCTTGACCCCATTACGAAGCGTCGGGTCGCCTCTGGCTAGTTCCTTCACTACTACTGAGATTGCAGCCCCATCCGTGACGCGCTTGACAGCAAGTTCCTTAAACTCGGTTGGGTATGCCTGCTTCGGTATATCTTTCATTTCCTATCCTTCCCAAATAACGTTAATTCTACGTCACCTTTGAAAGACTAAATTTCAGAGGAAGCTCAGTCTTCACATAACAACATTTCTGGCGCTGCGATCAATACATGAATGATTAAATTGATACTACCCCTGTCTCAAAACCTAGACAGTTGTGAAAAATATTTGCAATTTTGCTTTGAGCAAAAAAATGGGCGCCGAAGCGCCCGAATTTGGAGGAGGAAGCAACTAAAGCAGAAACATCAACTGAACTAATAACGAATATTGTTCAACAAACTTAAATCAGCAGAGCTGACCAAAGCCGGTTTGTCATTAAAATGATTTACCGCACCGCTGGCGAGAAACACAGGTGTCAAGACCACAGCTAAGGCAAGCGCCACTTTAGCGGTTTCAACTATTAGGTTACGTAATGCGTTCAGCATTCAATCCAACCTTTTCCGCAAATCTTAACAACGTGTGCTGAAGAAATATCCATGTCTAAGCTTAGGCAAACACCGTGCCACACAGAGATAATTTCTTTATCACATTGTTTATGTGTCAATTACTGAAATTAATTGACATTCAACATCGCAGCTCACGTCGCTCAACTACGACGCTTTTTGCCGCCACGCGTCCACCCTATTGATTCGTCTCGCGAAAATTCGTCGCCATTGGGCGACAAAAAAACGGGCACCTTAGGTGCCCGCCGACCAAAACAACGGATCAAGGAGGAGACATTACATATTATAGGCACGCTCGCCATGCAAAGTTTCGTCGAGACCCTCGCGTTCCTGGTCTTCAGGCACGCGCAGTCCGATCGTGACATCCACGATTTTAAAGGCGATGTAAGATACCACCGCAGACCATATCAACGTCGTCATCACGGCGGTCAACTGGATCATGAATTGTCCGGAAATGGAATAATTAGGGCTCGCTGCATCTTTGATGTAATCGTAAATTCCTTGGCCGCCGAGGGACGGCGCGGCAAAAATACCCGTTGCCAACGCGCCGAAAATACCGCCGACGCAATGCACCCCGAACACGTCCAACGAATCGTCGTAGCCAAGCTTGTGTTTGAGCCAGACGACTGCCCACAAACAGAGCACGCCAGCGATCAAACCGATTACAATCGCACCCATTGGCCCAACGAAACCACAGGCTGGCGTGATCGCTACCAGTCCAGCAACAGCGCCCGACGCGACGCCAAGCATGGTTGGCTTGCCGCGCACAATCCATTCGGCAAACATCCAGCTCATCGCCGCGGCAGCGGTCGCAAGGTGTGTATTCACGAAGGTCATCGCCGCGATGCCGTTTGCTTCCAGGTTCGAGCCGACGTTGAAACCAAACCAACCCACCCACAATAACGATGCGCCGATCATGGTCATGGTGAGGCTATGGGGCGGCATGGCTTCGCGGCCGTAACCGATCCGCTTGCCTACCATCAAACAGCCTACCAAGCCCGCAATACCGGCGTTGACGTGGACCACCGTTCCGCCGGCAAAGTCGAGCGCGCCCTTGGCCCACAGCCAACCGGCTGCATTAGTGACTTGCGCTAAGGTCGTATCGTTGGTGATGGCGTCAGGCCCTGCCCAGAACCAGACCATGTGGGCTATCGGCAAATAGGAAAACGTAAACCACAACACCATGAAAGCTAAGATTGCGGAAAATTTTACGCGCTCGGCGAATGCTCCAACGATCAAGCAAGGCGTGATCGCCGCAAACGTCAACTGGAAGGCGATGTAAATGTATTCCGGAATGTAAACGCTTTTGCTGAATGTGGCGGCGGTGGACGACGGCGTAACGCCGCTGAGGAACATTTTGCTCAGTCCGCCAAAAAAAGCACTGCCGTCCGTGAAGGCCACACTGTAGCCGTACACGGCCCACAACAGTGATAGCAATGAAAACGTGGCGAATACTTTAAGCAACATATTAAGCATATTTTTGGTGCGCACCATCCCGCCGTAAAACAACGCTAGGCCCGGAATCGTCATCATGATCACTAATAAAGTCGCAACGATCATCCATGCAGTGTCGCCTTTATTTGGCGGAGGAGGGACCGCCGCGGGAGTGGCGGCGGGTGCGGCGGCAGCGGGTGCCGCCGCGGCAGGCTTGGCTTCTGTTGGAGCAGGAGCGGCGACCTCAGCTGGCTTGGCTTCCACTGCAGCCGGCGCAGCGGCCTCGGCGGGTTTAGTGTCTTCCGCCGCCGTTGGCCCCGTTGCAACCAAAGCTGATAACAACGACAGTACCCAAAATAATCGCTTCAACATTTTTATCTCCCTTAAAGCGCTTCTGCACCCGTTTCGCCGGTGCGAATGCGGATAACTTGTTCTAGTTCAAATACGAAAATCTTGCCGTCGCCGATTTTGCCGGTGTTGGCCGCTTTTTCGACCGCTTCGATCACTTGGTCTAACAATTCTGATTTGATCGCTACCTCAATTTTGATTTTGGGCAAAAAATCGACCACATATTCCGCGCCTCGATAAAGCTCGGTGTGGCCTTTTTGACGGCCAAATCCCTTCACTTCCGTGACGGTAATGCCTTGCACCCCGATGGCCGACAGCGCTTCTCTCACCTCGTCGAGCTTGAAGGGTTTGATGATTGCAGATACCAGTTTCATGTTAACTCCAGGTTTCTAGAATGTTTTGCTGACCGATAAGACAACGGTGGATGACCCAATGTGCTTATCTCCTCTTGATGTGGCAACGGTGTAAAGATTCTTGTCTGCATTGGTATCGACATAAGCGGCGCCGAGAATGTAACCATTGAGATCGTAGGTTGCACCGATTTTCCAATCGGTGTAATCAAAATCGTTATAGTGCCTTATCTTTTGATGGCCGATATGGCCAACGAGCGTTAGTTTGTCGAGGTAGGGATTACCGATTTTGAGCTCTGAAAAGGGAAAACTGGCGTTCACCTCAAGATAAGTTGAACCTTTGGATTTCGGATCTCTTAATCCGAAAAAATCAGTCACTGAGTACCACACTTTGCCGCTGATCCATTTCCAGTTCCCGCCGAAGTTGCCTTCCAGCGTATCCCATTTGTCGCCGTTGCCCGTTCTTCCGCCGGGATAAAAATAGTAAAGGCCACCGGCCGTCAGGCCGATGTCATCGTTGAGCTTATAGTTGTAGCCAGCGTAAAAATCCCATTCCATATTGGCATTGGTGTAAGAATAGTGACTGACGTTGGACGCCCAAGTGCCGGCGTAGAAACCGCTGACATGAGCGTAATCGAAACCACCCTGGATCGCGGGTTGTTTTGCCGTTTGTGAGATACCACGAAAACGATAGTCACTCACAAAACCCAAGTTGCCGGTTATGGTGTGTGGCGACGCGGGTTCTGCAGCAGGAGCAGCCGCCGGTTCATCAGTAGCCCGGGCAACTGGGGAATTCATGCTCGCCAGTAAGGTAATTGCAAGTACGGAGTAGAGCTTAATTTGGTTCATGTTTTCTCCTTAGTCGTGGTGGTTACACAACCACTTAAGCATAAAACGTACCAACATTTATTTTATATCAATCAATAGTTTAAAGAATAAGGCGTACAACAAATTAGGTTATATGCACTATATTTGTGCACTCTTTTGCCGACTGCCCCATGTTGATGCATACCCCAAGTAAAGTTACTTTACGGAAGCTGCTACACTCTTAAAATGCTGCTGCAAGCCTGATTTGGCACCCTGATCACTTGAGTTAAGGAACCCGATGCAGAACAAACTGATTGAAGAAATAACAAGCAGACTTTCCGCGCTGTTTGCGCAGAGCCCGGCCAAGGACTTCGAGAAAAATTCTCGTGCCATGCTGTTGAGCTTGTTTGCCAAAATGGATCTCGTCACCCGCGAAGAATTCGACGTGCAAGCCCAAGTTCTGCTGCGCACCCGACAAAAACTTGACGAGTTAGAAGCAAAGCTCGCGGAGAGGGAAAAGAAACCAGGATGAAGGATGAAATAAAGCCGGACAGATTGGCTCGTTGCCTAGGTAAAAAAAGCGCGTTAATACCTGCACCTCGTCACTTCGTTCGTTGTCTTCCAATTTTGCACCTTAGTCGTTTTTAGTAATGTCTCTCGCCGTTCTCTACAGCCGCGCTCTGGTCGGCATGGATGCACCATTGGTGACAGTAGAGGTACATCTATCGGGCGGATTGCCCAACTTCACTATTGTTGGATTACCGGAAACGGAAGTTAAAGAAAGTAAAGACCGCGTGCGCTCTGCGCTGCTAAACGCACGCTTCGAATTCCCCGCTCGGCGCATTACCGTCAATTTAGCGCCGGCTGATCTGCCCAAAGAAAGCGGTCGGCTAGACTTGCCCATCGCGCTGGGCATCCTCGCGGCCTCTGGGCAAATTCCCCGTGACAAGCTTGCCGAATATGAATTTGCCGGTGAGTTAGCGCTCACAGGTGAATTGCGCGCCATTCGCGGCGCGCTGGCGATGACTTATCGTGCTGCAAAAAGCGGCCGGGCATTTGTGTTGCCGCGCGAGTCGGCCCAGGAAGCGGCATTGGTCGACGCAGCGACGGTTTATCCGGCCCAATCGCTGCTTGAAGTCTGCGGGCACCTGGCCGGAAACGCTTTATTGATGCGGCTCTCCGAGCAGCCTGTGCCACAAGCCGCATCCTACCTTGATCTTAGCGAGGTCAAGGGTCAAGCCCAGGCAAAGCGAGCGCTGGAAATCGCCGCCGCGGGCAGCCACAGCCTGCTTATGGTCGGTCCGCCGGGAACGGGTAAATCCATGCTTGCCCATCGTTTTCCGGGCATTTTGCCGAGCATGACGTTGGACGAAGCGCTGGAATCCGCCGCCATCCAATCGTTGGGCAGTGGTGGATTCAAAATGGAAAATTGGCGCCGCCGCGTGATCCGCTCGCCGCACCATACCGCCTCTAGCGTTGCGCTGGTTGGCGGCGGCGGGAACCCAAAACCGGGCGAAATCTCCCTAGCTCACCACGGCGTGCTGTTTTTGGACGAATTGCCGGAATTTGAACGCAACGTGTTGGAAGTGCTGCGCGAGCCGCTCGAATCGGGCCGCATCACCATCTCCCGTGCTGCGCGCCAGGCGGACTTCCCGGCGCAGTTTCAGCTGGTGGCCGCGATGAATCCTTGCCCTTGCGGCTATTTGGGCCATCCGAACGGGAAATGCCGCTGTTCGCCCGACCAAGTGGCGCGCTATCGCGGCAAAATCTCCGGGCCGCTGCTGGATCGCATCGACATTCAGATCGAAGTCCCGGCGCTGAATGAAAACGAACTCACCCAACAGGCCAACGGCGAGCCGTCTAGCGCCGTGCAGGCAAGGGTTGAAGCAGCTTTTCAACTGCAATTGCAACGCCAGGGAAAGGCGAATTCGCAACTCGCCACGAAAGAAATCGATCAACTCTGCAAACTGGATTTGCCGAGCGAAACCTTGCTAAAACAAGCGATTGCGCGGCTTAATTTGTCGGCTCGGGCCTATCATCGAATACTCAAACTGGCGCGGACGATAGCTGATTTAGCTAACTTGGAAAAAATTAGCGGGGCACACATTGCCGAGGCAATCCAATATCGCCGCTTAGATCGAGCTTAATCAACGTCAAAGGCGTTAGATTTCTTGTCTTGCGGTTTATCCTTGCACAGAGACGGCTCTAACATACCGCCGACATGGTGTAGCGAATGTATGCTCATCAAATAGGAATTCTGCAGCGCATAGGCCTCGTTCTCGCGGTAAAACCAGCGCTTGCACGGTGTTTCCGTGACGTAACGTTGGTCAATGTCTTGCAGATAATGAACCAACTCGTGCAGCAAGATCGAGCGATCGAGGGGCTTATTGAGAGGATCAAGGGTGTCCGCCATGATGATTCCCCATTCCGGCAAGTAAGCCGCAAGCACGCCGCAGGGCTTGTCGCAAATCAGCATACTCACTTCGTCTCGCGAAATTTGTACGATGGCCGGTGACGCTTTAGGCGGGTGATAGCGTGATAGATATTGAAGCGCGCTGAAGAGTTCGGCCACGAGTGGCGCAAAATCTGCCCTAGCCGCTGAAGGCGGCTGAGTGGGCAGGCCCGGCTCAACCGCCACTGAGGCCGTGACAAACAGCAACAAGCCTACCAGACATCCTGCTATACAAGCTGGTGAGCGAATCAAGCAGGCTATTGTATTTGTCTTATTCAAGACTTCATCATGATCCATGCGTCTGCATTAAGCAATCCCTAAATCCAGGCACAAAACCCAACTTCGGTGTGGAATAGGCAATAGGTTAAAGGATCGTCTGCTGTTAAAATCCGACTTTTGTGCTTTTTCGTCGCGCCACGGCGCAAACATCGTTCCACTTAAACTATGACGCCACACCGCAACGCAGTGCTTCAACAGTCTCTCTCGCAACGCATCCTCATCCTGGACGGCGCCATGGGCACCATGATCCAGAGCTACAGGCTAGACGAAGCTGCCTATCGCGGCGAACGCTTCAAGGACTTTGCCCACGACCTTAAAGGAAATAACGATTTGCTGACGCTCACGCAGCCGCAAATCATTAGCGAAATTCATCGTCAATATCTCGAAGCCGGCGCAGACATTATCGAAACGAATACCTTCAATTCGACCTCGATCGCCATGGCGGATTATTACCTGGAGGATCGGGTCTACGAGCTCAATTTCGCCGCGGCCAAAATGGTGCGCGATTTGTGTGATGAGTTCGAAAAGAGAAATCCGGCGCAGCTGCGTTTTTGCGCAGGTGTACTGGGACCGACCAATCGCACGGCATCGATATCGCCCGATGTGAACGATCCGGGCGCGCGCAATACTAATTTTGATGAGCTCGTGGCCGCGTATACGGAGGCGACCCACGGCTTGATCGAAGGCGGTGCGGACATCATCTTGTTGGAAACGATTTTCGACACGCTCAACGCCAAGTCCGCCTTGTTCGCGGTGGAGTCTTACTTCGATGAACATCCAGACAAAAAATTGCCGATCATGATTTCCGGTACGATCACCGACGCGTCGGGCCGCACGTTGTCGGGCCAAACGACGGAGGCATTTTGGAATTCCGTGCGCCACGCCAAGCCCCTCTCCGTGGGCCTGAACTGCGCGCTGGGCGCCGAGTTAATGCGGCCTTACATCGAAGAATTGGCGCAGGTTGCGGACACTTACGTGAGTTGTCACCCCAACGCCGGCTTGCCAAACCCGCTTGCCGAAACCGGCTACGACGAAACGCCGGAACACACGGCGAGCCATATTAAAGAATTCGCCGAGGCCGGCTTTTTGAACATCACCGGCGGCTGCTGCGGTACTACGCCAGCGCATATTGCGGCCATCGCAAAAAGCATTAAGTCCATTCCGCCCCGCGCCCTACCCGCATGAGTAAGATGTTGCGGCTGTCGGGGCTAGAGCCCTTGAACATCGGCGCCGATGCGCTGTTCGTCAACATTGGCGAGCGCACTAACGTCACCGGCTCGCGCGCCTTTGCGCGTTTGATTCTCGCCGGTGATTACACCGCGGCGCTGGACGTGGCGCGGCAGCAGGTGCAAAGCGGCGCGCAGATCATCGACATCAACATGGACGAGGCGATGCTCGATTCCAAGGCGGCGATGGTGAAGTTTCTAAACTTGATCGCCTCCGAGCCGGACATTTCTCGCGTGCCGGTGATGATCGATTCGTCAAAATGGGAAGTGATCGAAGCGGGCTTGAAGTGCGTGCAGGGCCGCGCGGTGGTCAACTCCATCAGCATGAAGGAAGGCGAAGACGCGTTCCGTCATCACGCTAAGCTGGTGAAGCGCTACGGCGCGGCGGTGATCGTGATGGCCTTCGACGAAAAAGGCCAAGCCGACACGCTACAACGCAAGCAGGACATTTGCAAACGCAGCTACGATATTTTGGTGAACGAAGTCGGTTTTCCGCCGGAAGACATTATCTTCGATCCGAATATTTTTGCTATCGCCACAGGTATTGAGGAGCACAACAATTACGCCGTGGATTTCATCGATGCCACACGCTGGATCAAGCAGCATTTACCCTACGCGAGCATCAGCGGCGGCGTGTCCAACGTAAGCTTTAGCTTTCGTGGCAATGATCCGGTGCGCGAAGCGATCCACACGGTGTTTTTGTATCACGCCATCAGGGCCGGCCTTACCATGGGTATCGTCAACGCCGGGCAGCTCGGCGTGTACGACGAAATTCCGCCTGAGCTTAAGGAACGAGTGGAAGATGTAGTGCTCAATCGCCGCCCCGACGCGACGGAGCGACTGGTGCAGTTCGCTGAGACGGTAAAGGGCTCGGCGAAAACCCAAACGCAAGATTTGACCTGGCGTAACGGCACCGTGCAGACACGTCTCACCCACGCGCTGGTGCGCGGCATTACCACTTATGTCGTCGAGGACACGGAAGAAGCGCGCCAGCAATACGAGCGGCCCATCCAGGTGATCGAAGGCCCGTTGATGGACGGTATGAACGTGGTTGGCGATTTTTTCGGCGCGGGGAAAATGTTCTTGCCGCAAGTGGTGAAATCCGCCCGGGTGATGAAACAAGCGGTTGCCCATCTCATACCCTACATCGAAGAGGAAAAGAAACGTAGCGGCGATCAAAAAGCCAAGGGTAAAATCGTCATGGCCACGGCAAAGGGCGACGTGCACGACATCGGCAAGAATATCGTCGGCGTGGTGCTTCAATGCAACAATTATGAAGTTGTCGATCTGGGTGTGATGGTGCCGTGCGACAAGATCCTGCGCATGGCGCGGGAGATGAATGCAGACATCGTCGGCGTGTCCGGATTGATCACGCCGTCGTTGGAAGAGATGGTTCACATCGCGAAAGAAATGCAGCGTGAAGGCTTCACCATTCCGCTCTTGATCGGCGGCGCGACGACCTCGCGCACTCACACGGCAGTGAAGATCGCGCCGCACTACAACGGCCCCGTGATTTGGGTGCCTGACGCATCGCGCAGTGTGCCGGTGTGCTCGAGTCTTTTGTCCGACGACCAACATGATAGCTATCTCGCCGGCATCAAACAAGACTATGAAAAAGTGCGCCTGCAGCACGCGGGCAAAAAAGGCCCGCCGATGATTTCGCTGGCGGCGGCGCGGGCCAATGCAACGAAACTCGACTGGAAAAAATACCAGCCGACTAAACCGAAATTTCTCGGTCTTGGGGTGCTCGATGATTATCCGCTTGAGTTGATCGCGCCCCATATCGATTGGACGCCGTTTTTTCAGACGTGGGATCTCGCGGGAAAGTATCCAAATATTCTCGATGACGGGATCGTCGGTGAAGCGGCGCGCAACGTGTTTGAAGACGGACAGGCAATGCTGGTGAGGCTCGTGGCGGAGAAATGGCTTGGTGCCCGCGCCACCATTGGGCTTTGTTCCGCGAACAGCGTCGGCGACGACGTTGAAATTTACGCCGACGACAACCGCAAAAAAGTCATCGGCACTTTTCACTTTTTGCGCCAGCAAGCGCAAAAACCCGCCGATCGCGCCAACTATTGTCTAGCGGATACCATCGCGCCCAAAGACAGCGGCGTGAAGGATTATTTCGGTTGCTTCGCCGTTACGGCGGGCATCGGCATCGACGCCATCGTCGCGGACTTCGAGAAGAAACACGACGATTACAACGCCATCATGGTCAAAGCCCTCGCCGACCGTTTGGCGGAAGCGTTCGCCGAACATTTGCATCTGCGCGTGCGTAAAGAATTTTGGGGTTACGCCAAGCGCGAGAAACTTGGCAACCACGAGCTCATCGCGGAGAAGTATCGCGGCATCCGCCCAGCGCCTGGCTACCCCGCCTGCCCCGACCACACGGAAAAAGGCCTGCTGTTTGATTTGTTGAACGCGCCACAAAATGCCGGCATGACCTTGACCGAAAGCTTTGCGATGTTGCCCACTGCCGCGGTGAGTGGATTTTATTTCGCTCATCCCGACGCGCAATATTTCGCCGTGGGCAAGATCGAACAAGATCAGTTACAAGACTACGCGGGGCGCAAGGGCTGGGACAAAACAACAGCAGAAAAATGGTTGGCGCCGTTGTTAGGTTGAAACGCCTAGGCTGCCGGCGAAATGCCTACAGGCTGTGGTGAGCAAGAAATTTTTCAATCTCGCCTGCTGAATCGCGCCAAGTGGGATCAAGCATGAGGTCATGGGCGGCGGCTTTGATCAAGCATGGTTGAGTGTCTAAAAATCGCGCCGAAGCATCGATGTCCCGCTTCGTCATGATCCGGTCTTGTCCCGCTTGAATGACCAAACGCGGTAAATTATAAGCCGGTGGTTGGCTGGGCAAATTCAAAAACAGCGCGTCGAGGAATAGCCGGTAACTCTCATCCTGGAGTTTGGACCAATACTGCGTTGCCTCCTCGTCTGGCATCTGGTCGGAAAACAACAGGTGTCGAGCTAGCGCCAGATCATTTACAGCATAGCGACAACTTAACGTGGCCTGCATGAATAAAAACCGCAGGGGATGTCTCAAACCCAGCCGCAAAGTCAGGCGACCGAGACCTTGTGGAGAAACCGGCGCCAACATAACAACGGCACGGGGTGTAGCGTAGCGCAAGTAATGCAAAGCAATAAAGGCACCGATGGAGTGGGCAACGATCACCGGGGGTTCTGGCAAGGTGGCGACAACATGCTCGATGTCGCGGACAAAGTCCATCACTGACGATCGACGTAACGATCCACGCCCTTCACTTCTGCCATGTCCGCGAAAACTCATGGCATAGGTGTCGTAACCCTGCTCGGCAAAGAAAGGCATGTAATGAGGTTGCCAGCACCAGGCCCCGTGCCACCCACCATGGATGAATAGCAGTGGCGCATGCCTCATTGCGATTCGCGCAGGCTCGTGTAACACTTCGAGCGTTGGCTGCGCCAATCGTGGGCTCAGGGAATCGAAAATTCCGTCTAGTGCGATTGTATTCAAAATAATAACCTTGCTAATACAAGAGTATAGATATGAAATTTCGAGTTGCAAGTCAGTTTAATTGCGCATCAAGCTGTTTTTGGCACGGCCCGTCATGAAAACCCGTCGAGCAAGCAAGACGGCGGAAGTGGTTGCGGCCGTGCGCGCAGCGCATTTGCTTTACGACACACCCATCATCTTCCGCGATCCTTATGCGATTGATTTAACAAGCCGAACATGGCGGATTTTGGCGCGGCATCGTTTGGCGTACCGGTTCGTCGCGGAGCGTCTTCTCAAAGTTCTGCGCCCCGTTCGCGGACAAATCCTCGGCCGTGCCCGCTATTGCGATGAGTTATTGGACGCGGCAATGCAGCACGGCATGAAGCAATGCGTAATCGTCGGCGCTGGCCTCGATTCGCTCGCCTTACGCCGGCGTGACCTGGCGGACATCCTCACCATCTACGAACTCGACCATCCAGCGAGCCAAGCCGTAAAGCGGCAACGCTTAGTGAGCGTCGCTGAGCAACCCCCGCAGAACCTAGTGTTCGTACCCGTTGACTTCGAGCACTCCACCGTAATGCAGGCGCTACGATCTACGTCATTCCAGATGCAAGAACCCGCGTTCTTTTCGTGGCTGGGGACGACGCTCTACTTATCGGCAGATGCAATTTTTGCGACGCTAGGCGACATTGCAGCCCATGCTGCTGCAGGTAGTGAACTCCTGCTAGATTACTCGTTGTCTGACCACCTTCTCACCGCAACCGACAGGGCTGAGCTTGATGCACTCAAGAAATTTGTTGCTCGGCGCGGTGAGCCCTTTCGCGCTAACTTTTCACCCGATGAATTGAGGGCTAAGGTGACAGCACTCGGCTATCGCGTGATAGGAAATCTTTCTTACCAAGACCAGTGGGCGCGATATTTTGCCAATCGGCACGATGATCTGCGGCCGGCTGCATTTTCAAACTTCTTACATCTGGCTGTTACTTAAAAATGCTGCCGGCCAGATCCAGCATCGCTTCTAACAAAACTTCTATTAATCAATTATTTGAACTAATCACACGGCACCATCGTCCGATAAATAAATCGCGTATGCTGCAGTAATTACGATACGGTAATGTGCAGTGCAGTATTGACTCAAGGTTAAAACATTGTTAAAACAGCACTCGTAGCTCAATATTATAAAAAGCCAAGGCCGCAAATGAGCATGTTAGGCCGTCTAGCGATCCTAGAGAACTTGGTTCAGGGAAAATTTGGTAGTGCAAGCAGTGCGAACCTGGTTTTGGTAGCACTTAAATATCCACACATAAATTTTTTTAGGAGGTAGTTATGAAGGCACTCAAGAAGCTTTCGCCCCTGCCCTTGGTTCTGGCTTTGGCTGCTCCCAGCCTGGTCTACGCCAATGCGGATCTGGAAAGCAAAATGAACGACTCGAAAAACTGGGCCGCTCAAGCTGGCGACATGTACAACCAGCGTTACAGCAAACTCAAGCAAATCAACAAAGCCAACGTGAAGAACATGAAAGTCTCGTGGCTGTTCTCCACTGGCGTTCTGCGCGGTCACGAAGGCTCGCCTTTAGTTATCGGCGACATGATGTATCTGCACAGCGCGTTCCCGAACAAAGTGTTCGCGATCGATCTGAACACGCAAAAAATCGTGTGGAAATATGAACCGAAGCAAGATCCGGCCGTTATCCCGCAAATGTGCTGCGACACGGTCAACCGTGGCCTGGCCTATGGCGACGGCAAGTTAATCCTGCAACAGGCTGACTCGAACCTAGTGGCGTTTGATGCCAAAACCGGTAAAGTCGTTTGGTCCGTCAAGAATGGTGATCCCAAACTTGGCGCGGTCAACACCAATGCTCCTCACGTGTTTAAAGACAAAGTCATCACCGGTATTTCCGGCGGCGAGTGGGGTGTGCGCGGCTATATCAGCGCTTACAACCTGTCCGACGGCAAAATGGCATGGCGCGGTTACAGCGTCGGTCCCGATGCTGAAATGTTGATCGATCCGGACAAAACCATGACCTGGACCGACGGCAAGATGGCGCCCGTTGGCAAAGATTCTTCCCTGAAAACCTGGCAAGGCGATCAATGGAAAATCGGCGGCGGCACCACCTGGGGTTGGTATAGTTACGACAAGGGTGTTAACCAGCTTTATTACGGCTCGGGTAACCCCAGCACCTGGAACCCTGCCCAGCGTCCCGGCGACAATAAGTGGTCCATGTCCATCTGGTCCCGCGATGTCGACACCGGCGCAGTGAAATGGGTCTATCAAATGACGCCGTACGACGAGTGGGATTTCGACGGCGTCAACGAAATGATCCTGGCCGACATTCCCATGAACGGCAAAAAAACGCCAGTCTTGGTCCACTTTGACCGCAACGGTTTCGGCTATACCCTAAACCGTCACACCGGCGATCTGCTGGTTGCACAAAAGTATGACCCCACCGTTAACTGGGCTACCCATGTCGACATGAAGACCGGTCGCCCGCAAGTGGTAGCGAAGTACTCGACCGCACAAAACGGTCCTGACGTTGACTCCAAAGGCATTTGTCCCGCCGCGCTCGGTTCCAAAGATCAGCAGCCCGCAGCATTCAATCCCGCCAATAACTTGTTCTACGTGCCGACCAACCATGTCTGCATGAACTACGAGCCGTTCAAGGTTGAATACACCGCAGGCCAGCCGTACGTCGGCGCAACGCTGTCCATGTTCCCGGCCCCTAACAGCCACGGCGGCATGGGTAACGTGATCGCTTGGGATGCCGCCAAAGGTAAGATCGTCCAGTCCAAGCCCGAGAAGTTCTCGGTCTGGTCCGGTGTGTTGACCACCGCTGGCGGCCTTGCTTGCTACGGCACGTTGGAAGGCTACTTGAAATGCGTTGATGCCAACAACATCAACAAAGAACTGTTCAAGTTCCGCACCCCGTCCGGCATTATCGGCAACGTGTTTACCTATGAGTTCAAAGGTAAGCAATATATGGGCGTGTTCTCGGGCATAGGCGGCTGGGCCGGTATCGGCATGGCGGCTGGTCTTGAGAAAGACGCCGACGGCCTCGGCGCCGTCGGTGGCTATAAAGAACTCAAAGACTACACCGAGCTCGGTGGTTCTTTGACCATCTTCTCCCTGTAGTATCGAAGAAAACAACTGTGTCACATACGGCATCCCGGATTCGGGATGCCGTTTTTTTTAGCGCGGTTTGACCTATAAGAACAACGAGTCTCCGACCAAGCTCAAATAATTGTGACTGTTTGGTCACACAATCGTTGAATCCATATCTTTACAAAATAGTGCGAGGAGCCGTAATGAAATCCCCATTTATTATTGCTGCGCTGGTTTTTGCGTTCGCAGCACCCAGTTTTGCCGATGGTAGCTCGTCTAACGAAGGCGGCATGATTCAAACCACAACGAAAAAGAAGCAAAAAGGTAAGCCCAAGGCTGCCCCGGTAGCCGCGGCGGCAGCGGGTACCACAGCAGCCGCGACAGGCGCCGCCACGGAGGCCGCTAAACCCGCTAGCGAAGACACTAAGCCCACGGCTGAAGTACCCAAGCCAGCCGCCGCTGGCAACGTTGTAAAAACCGATCTTTACACCGTCTCTGATGGTACAAGAGTCGATGCGAAAACTCTCGATGGTTTCAAGATTTGGCGCGCGGCCGCTTGTGATCGCTGCCATGGCGCTAATCAAGAAGGCATGGTCGGCCCGTCTTTATTAGACAGCCTGAAGAAACTTTCTAAGGACGAATTCGTCAAAACCTTGAAGGAAGGCCGCTTAGAAAAAGGCATGCCTCCTTGGAACACCAACGAGCAAGTCATGAAGGGCATGGACAATCTCTACGCGTATCTCAAAGGTCGCTCCGACGGGGCGATTACCAAGGCCAAAGTTCAGGCCATGGAATAACGGTTTTATTTGATGGATTCGCTAGCTATGCGCAATACAATGAAACGTAGCACTACCGTGACCCTGGCCGCGGTAGTTTTATCGTTATACGCCGCTGTTCCTGCGTCTGCAGACGATACGGACAAGACGCTGCGTGTTTGTCAGGATCCCAACAACTTGCCCTTCTCCGACACAAAAGGACAAGGAATTGAAAACAAATTGGCCGAGCTGTTTGCGAAGAAGCTTGGTTGGAAGTTGGACTATTTCTCCTTTCCTCAGCGCATGGGATTTGTGCGCAACACCTTGCGCTTCAAGCTGCCCGGCACCAATTATCGCTGCGACATCATTATGGGCGTGCCCGCCGGTTTTGACCAAGTCGCCACCACCAAGCCTTATTACCGTTCGACCTATGCCCTAGTTTTCCCCAAGGGTAAAGGACTCGATTCCGTTAAGTCGAAACAAGATTTCCTGCAGCTTGACCCTAATCAACTCAAGAAGCTCAAGATCGGACTGTATGACCGCTCGCCCGCTTCGCAGTGGTTATCGCGCCGCAATCTGCTCGAGCAAGCCGTTCCCTATCGAATTATGAATGCGGACCCGAATCAGTATCCCGGCGAAATTATTGAGAAGGATCTAGTCGCCGGCAAAATTGATGTAGCGATTGTGTGGGGGCCACTAGGCGGATATTTCGCTAAGA
>JBDSJK010000022.1:0-2644 GCA_039917535.1 Burkholderiales bacterium | reverse complement strand
CTGCTGTTCACGCCGCTGCCGCTCAAGAGCAAGGCCCCGCCCTACTCCCCGCACCGCAACGATCCCCACGAAGGCGACAATATCGGCTTTCGCGTCACCGATACGCGCAACGGTAAAACGCTGTTTTATGCCCCAGGACTGGGCCAACTTGAAGCCCACCTGAAACCCCTTATGGCGGCTGCCGATTGCCTGTTGGTGGACGGCACAACCTGGACGGACGACGAGATGATCGCCCTTGGTCTGTCGGCGAAACGCGCCCAGGACATGGGCCATTTGCAACAAAGCGGTCCGGGCGGAATGATCGAGGTGCTCGCACCCATGACCAAACCGCGCAAAATATTGATCCACATCAACAACACTAATCCCATCCTCAACGAAGATGGACCCGAGCGTGCGGAGCTTGCGCGTCACAGCATTGAAGTGGCGTATGATGGTTTGGAAATTGATCTGTAAGAATGGAGAATTTTAATGGGCGCGAATGAATTATTGCCTTGGAGCAAAGTAGAATTTGAGGCCAAGCTTCGGGACAAGGGCAAGGGTTATCACATTTATCATCCCTTTAACGTGCTGTTGAATTCGGGCAAATTGACCCCTGAGCAAGTGCGTAAGTGGGTAGCGAATCGTTTTTTCTACCAAATCAGCATCCCAATCAAAGATGCGGCAGTGATGAGTAATTGTCCGGATCAAGAAGTGCGGCGCGGCTGGATACAGCGCATTATTGATCACGACGGAACTGAAGGCGACGCAGGCGGCATTGAGACGTGGATCAAGCTCGGCGAAGCCGTCGGCTTGACTCGCGAGGAAGTGACTTCGCAGCAATATGTGTTGCCCGGCGTGCGCTTCGCGGTGGAAGCCTACATTAACTTCGCCCGTCAACGGCCGTGGCAAGAATCGGTCTGTTCGTCGCTCACAGAACTGTTCGCTCCGCACATTCACAAGGAGCGCATCAACACTTGGCCCGAGCACTATCCGTGGATCAAAGAGGAAGGGTTGTCATATTTTCGGAACCGCATCATTCAGGCGCGTCGTGATGTAGAACAGGGCCTGGCGATCACGCTAGACTATTTCAACACTCGCTCGCTGCAGGAACGCGCGCTGACCATCCTGCAATTTAAACTCGACGTGCTGTGGGCGATGCTGGATTCCATGGCCTTCAACTATCTCACCCCGGAACAAATCATGGAGGCCACCCGTGAGCGACAAAAAGCCGCTTGAGTTAGCCAACATTCCGGAAATTTCTAAACACTTCCGTTTACAGTGGGAAGAAGTGCCGAAAGCCTACGTGCTGCTCTACCCCGAAGGCCGCGTGCAACTGAACGGCAGCGCGGGAGAGATCATCAAAAGAGTCGATGGGAAGGCGTCCATCGCCGCCATTAGCGCAGAACTTGAAAAAACTTTTAACGAGCCCGATTTGAAAAAAGACGTGCTCGCTGGCCTGGAGATTGCCCATGAACGCGGTTGGATCAGAGTTAAACCCAATGCCACGTAGCGATATTCCCTATCCGCAGTGGCTGAACGTCGAATTGACGTACCAATGCCCGCTGCATTGCGTCTATTGCTACAACCCGATCGATTACGCCAAATACGACGCTGAGCTCACAACCGGCGAGTGGATACGCGTGTTGCGCGAAGCGCGCAAAATGGGCATCGTACAACTCGGCTTGTCCGGCGGCGAACCGTTGCTCCGCAATGATCTAGAGGAAATCGTCCAAGAGTCGCACCAGTTGGGCTTCTACACCAACTTACTTACCTCTGGCATCGGCATGAACGAGGCGCGCATCCAACGTCTCAAAGAAGCGGGCCTCGATCACATCCAGGTGTCGTTCCAAGATTCCACTAAGGAAATGAACGACTTTTTATCCAGCACCAAAACCTTCGACTTGAAGAAAAAAGTCGCGAAGATGGTCAAGCAATACGACTATCCCATGGTGCTGAACGTCGTGCTGCATCGTATGAATATTGATCACATCGATAAAATTCTGGGCTTGGCGGAAGAGATGGACGCTGACTACGTCGAGCTCGCCAATACGCAATATTACGGCTGGAGCTTCCTCAACCGCGACCAGCTTTTGCCCACGCAAGCCCAGTTGGATAAGGCTGAGGCCTACACCAACGAATTCCGCAAGCGCATTGGCGATAAGATGAAAGTCTATTTTGTCGTGCCCGACTATCACGCCACACGGCCCAAGGCCTGCATGAACGGCTGGGGTAGTATCTTCGTCAACGTCGCACCCGACGGGTTAGTGTTGCCCTGCCACGAAGCGCGCATGCTGCCCGGCATCAACTTTCCTAACGTGCGCGATATGGCCTTCGACAAAATCTGGTACGAATCGGAAGCCTTCAACAAATATCGCGGCGACAGTTGGATGCAAGAGCCCTGCCGCTCCTGCCCGGAAAAAACCAAAGATTTTGGCGGCTGCCGTTGCCAGGCCTATATGCTGACCCAAGACGCGACCAACGCCGACCCCGTGTGCGACCTGTCGCCGTTTCATTACAAAGTCACCGACGCGCTGGCTCAAGCCGAACAGCCCGTTAAGCCCAACGCTGTAGTGAAGCCACTGGTTTTCCGGCTTAACAAAAATTCTGAGGCGCTGTCAGAAAATCGCCCGCCCGAAATAGTCGCCGGCTAAATTACATAAACGGC